>JAJTXO010000080.1 GCA_021463315.1 Caldilineales bacterium
ACGAGTAATACGTAACCCGGAGCCGTTGCCAGTTGCTCGTCACGCAGTACGCCAACCACCCAACCCTCAAAACCACCACCCAATTCGCCCCCACACACTCCGGGTTACGCATTACGAGTTACGCATTACGAGTTACGCATTACGCATTACGAGTCCCCCTCCGAGCACAATCAGTATGATCCAATTCTCTCACCTCAAGAAGCGCTTTGGCAAGTTCACCGCAGTGGATGACCTGAGCTTCATCGTGCAGCCGCAACAGGCCGTGGCCCTGTGGGGCCCCAACGGCGCCGGCAAGACCACGGCCATCAAATGCCTGCTGGGCCTGCTGCGCTACGATGGGCAGATCCTGGTCGATGGCCTGGACGCGCACAAGCAGGGCAAGACCGTGCGCCGCCAGTTGGGCTATGTTCCGCAGGAGCTGGCCTTCTACAACGACCTGAGCGCGCTGGACACCGCTGGCTTCTATGCCCGGCTGAAGCGGGTTCCTGCCAGCCGGGCCAGCGAAGTGTTGGCCGAGGTAGGATTGGCTGAGCATGGCGACAAGCCGGTGGGCGCGCTGTCGGGCGGCATGAAGCAGCGGCTGGCCCTGGGGCTGGCCCTGTTGGCCAATCCGCCGGTGCTGGTGCTGGACGAGCCCACCTCCAACCTGGACGCAGCCGGCCGCGATCAATTTCTGCATCTGCTGGCTGGGGTGCGCTCGGCTGGCAAGACGGTGCTCTTCACCTCCCATCGCATCGAGGAGATCGAGGCCCTGGCCGATCAGGTGCTGGTGATGGAGCGGGGCCGCATGATAGCCACCTGCCCAGCCGGCGATCTGGCGCAGCAACTGGGCCTGCGCACGCAGATCAAGCTGCGCCTGCCCAGCGAGCAGGTCGAACAGGCGCTGGCCGTGCTCCAGCGCGGCGGCTTTCAGGCCGCGCGCAACGGCCACGGCGTGCTGGTGGACGTTCTCCCCGGCGCCAAGGCCGCGCCGATCCTTACCCTGCGCGAGGCCGCCATCGAGGTGGTCGATTTCGAGGTGCAACAGTGAGCTTAACCACCGTCTGGACCCTCGCCCAAAAAGAGCTGCGCGATGCGCTGCGCAATCGTTGGTTCTTGCTGTACAGCGCGGCCTTTGCGGTGTTGGCGCTGGCCTTCTCCTATCTGGCCCTGGCCAGCGCGGGCATCGTCGGCTTTGCCGGCTTTGGCCGCACAGCCGCCAGCCTGATCAACCTGGTGTTGCTGATCGTGCCGCTGATGGCGCTGACCGTGGGCAGCCAGAGCCTGGCCGGCGAGTGGGAGCGCGGCACCCTCTCCTACCTGCTCACCCAGCCCGTGACCCGCTATGAGATCCTGTTGGGCAAGTATCTGGGGCTGGCGTTGAGCTTGCTGGCCGCGCTGGCCCTGGGCTTCGGCGTCTCTGGGCTAGTCATGGCGTTCAGCAGCGGCGGCGCAGCCGATCCCACCCAGTATCTGCGGCTGATGGTGCTGGCCTTCTTGCTCAGCCTCGGCATGCTCAGCGTCGGCTTTCTGGTGTCGGCATTCACCCGCCGGGCCAGCGTGGCGGTGGGCATTGGCCTTTTTCTATGGCTGATTTTTGTTTTCCTGGGAGATTTGGGTATGATGGGCACGGCCATGGCCTTGCGCGTGCCTGTTGCCAACCTGTTCGTCCTATCGCTCACCAACCCCTTGCAGGTGTTCAAGATGGCCGCGATTCTCGATATTCGCGCCACCTTGGACATCCTGGGCCCGGCCGGCATCTATGCCTTCCAGCGCTACGGCGCCAGCCTGTTGGGCGTTTTTCTGGCCGTGTTGGCCCTGTGGATCGTCGTCCCTGCGCTGCTGGCGTATCTGCGCTTCGCGTCGCGAGGGGACCTGTAGGACACCACCCTCGGTGTACACAGGAAAATCGCCCCCACAGACAGTCACACAAGGTCCATTATGAAGACACCTCTCTTTCTCCTGCTTCTTGTCCTGACGCTGTTGGCTGCCGGCTGCGCTCAGGGCAGCACTGCGATCACCGCGCCGGAGATCCGCTTCGGCGAGGATGTCTGCATCGAGTGCAAGATGATCATCAGCGATCCGCGTTTCGCCGCGGCCTACACCTATGAGGTGAGCCCAGGCCGCTACGAAAACGCCCTGTTCGACGACATCGGCGATATGCTGGTCTACGCCGACAAGAACCCGCAGCACACCGTGGTGGCTTGGTGGGTCCACGACTACGACACCAAGGAGTGGATCGATGGAACCAAGGCCACCTACATGTTCAGCCATGCGCTGCAAACCCCCATGGCCCAGGGCACCGCGGCCTTCGCCACATCAGAGGCAGCTCATGTGCTGGCGGACCAACTGCAAGGCGAGGTGTTCGACTGGAGCGGCCTGCAAGAGCGGCACGCGGCCGGCGCGCTGGCCGTGGACGTCGGCGCGTCGATGCAGGAGGGGGAGCATGGCCACATGGCCGAGCAGACCCAGCCTGCACCCGCCGCGGCCGTGGGCCGCGAGTACGAGGTCGAGATCGATGGCTATCACATCCATCTGATCGGCCAGGAGGCGCTGCACGCCGGTTTCAACACCGTCTTTCTGCATCTGACCGCGCCCGATGGCCAGCCGGTGAGCGGCGCGCAGATGAGCATCGCCCCCAGCATGAACATGGTGGATGGCAAGCACCACGGCTCCGGCGTGGTCGCGCCGGTCGAGACCGCACCTGGCATGCACGAGGGCGCGCTGATCTTCTCCATGCCAGGCGGGCCCGATCTGGGCAGTTGGGACGTGGCTGTGGCCTTCACCGATACCGTGGCCAGTGTCTCTGGCTCCGCGCTGTTGCCGGTGGAGGTGGCGCCCTCCAAGCTGCACGGCTCCTTCATGGGGCCGGAAGAGAAGAAAGTCTTTGTGTCAGTCATCCAGCCGACCGCGGCGCAGGTCGGCAAGCAGCCTTTCGAGGTCTATGTCATGCAGAAGCAGGGCATGTTCGACTGGCCGCCCTTGGACGATCTGACTCTTGAGATCACGCCCTGGATGCCGACCATGGACCACGGCTCGCCTGGCAACGAGCATCCCGTGGCAACGGGCGGTGGCCGCTATCTGGGCGTCGTCAATTTCACCATGGCCGGTCCCTGGACTGTGGTTGTCGTGGTCAAGGACGGCGATGCAGTGTTGGGTGAGGTCACATTCGAGTACGAAGTGCGTTGATCCAGGGATTGCCCGGCGTCCTGCTGGCGTCATCCCGTACACTTTACCTGTAAGGAGTAGGTTTCACATGAAGAAGATCACTCTGATCCTCAGCCTGTTGGTTCTTCTGTCGGTGCTGGCCGCCTGCGGCGGCGGCGGATCTGCCCCCGCGGCCCAGCCCACCACGCCCCCTGCCGCGCAGCAGCCGGCCGCCCAACCGGTAGCTGCGGGCGACCCTGTCAAGGGCAAGGAAAGCTTCGCCACCTGCGCCGGCTGCCACGGCATGGACGGCAAAGGCATCCAGGGCCTCGGCAAGGACTTCACGGCCAGTGAGTTCGTCAAGGGCCAGACCGACGAGCAACTGCTGGCCTTCATCAAGGTCGGCCGCCCCGCCACCGACCCGGCCAACACCGTCGGTGTGGACATGCCCCCCAAGGGCGGCAACCCGGCGCTGACCGATGCCGACCTGCTTAACATCATCGCCTACATCCGCACCTTGCAGCAATAGCTTTAGAAAACAGCCTCCACCGCTCGGGCCGGTCTCCGACCGAGCCCGCCGCCCGTCGCTCCGCCGCTCGGGCCGGTCTCCGACCGAGCCCGCCGCCTGCCGCTCGGATCGGTCTGTGCGCAGCCACCGAGCCTGCTGTCTTCGTCGATAGGTGCGCGCTGTGCGCATGGATGCCCGTCTCAGAACCGAATGCTTCAGAACCTGACGTTCTGATCGCAGCGGCGCCCCAACCGGCCCAGTTTGCCTAAACTGGGCCGGTTTGCGTTCCAGCCAAATGTGATCTGCCTTCCCGATGCAAGGGCTGCAAACGAGACAATTGTCGCAGCACGGTTGACTCAAAGGCGGTACAATCCGGTCATGCATCCGCGCGACCATCTGATCCTTTCCACCGTCGCGGCTGCCGCAGTCTACCCCTTGCTGGGCCGGCGTGTGCTGATGCCCTGGGCCGCCAGCCTGCTGGCTGACCTGGATCATCTGCCCACCTATATAGGCCGGCAGGGGCTGGCATCGCCCGGCGTGGTATGGCGCTATTATCGCCACGGCCAGGGCGGCGAGCAGCAGCATTGCTTGCATCGTTGGCCGTTGATCGCCGCTGGATTGGCCCTGGCTCCGCTGGCGCCGCCGCTAGGCCTGATCGCGTTGGGCCTGGCCTTCCACCGGCTGTTGGACGACCTGCACCATCTGCTGCTGCCCGCCTGGCAACGGGCGCGCTGGCGGCTGAGCGCCAAGGGCCGCCTGCATGCTCAGATTCAGCGCCGCGATGGCCACGCCTGCCGGGTGTGCGGCGCCAGCGGGGTGCAGTTGGAGTTGCATCATCGGATCCCCGAAGATCAGGGCGGCGCCAACCGACCTGACAACCTGATCAGCGTATGCCGGCCTTGCCATCGGCAACTGCACCTCCAGCCTTGATTCCGTGTGTGAGTCCCCTTAATCCCATCTTCAGCCTGTTTGCAGGCCCACAAAGGAGTATCAACCCATGAGTTCCCAGACCGTTGAACAGATAGCTGACGGCGACACGGTCGTCGATGTGCGCAGCATTGTCCCGCGTGAGCGCCATCCCTTGATCTTTCAAACCTTCGATTCGTTGCAGCCTGGCCAGTCCATGATCCTGGTCAACGACCATGAGCCGCGTCCGCTCTACTATCAGTTCCTGCACGAGCGAGCCAATCAGTTCGAGTGGATCCCTGTAGAAGAGGGTCCGCAGCGCTGGCAGGTTCGCATCGTTCGCTCAGTCGCTGGCTAAAGCTGGTCAGGCTGCCTTCGGCTGTGTACGTCAAGAGGAGTATACCCCATGCAATCCTGGTCCATTCACGAGAATCTGGTCTTCCACGACCCCAACCCCTATGCTGAGCCGCTCTTTGTGAGTCCCACGGGCCGCGTGTTGCGTTTCGCGCTGCGCCCTGGGCAGGTTGTGCGTGAGCACACGGCCCCCAGCTCCCCCGTCTATCTGGTGACGCTTCAGGGCGCCGGCGTTTACTCCGGCGGCGACGGACAGGAGCAGAGCTTTGGCCCTGGCACGCTGCTGGTCTTCGACGTGGGCGAGCCCCATGCCATTCGCGCCGCAGATGAGGAGGTCGTCTTTCTGGCCTTCCTGCACGGCGCCCCGCTGGCCGCCTGATCCGCCCGGGCTGGTCTTTGCGCAGTGACCGTGCCCGCTGCCCTATCCGCTTGGGCCGGTCTTTGCGCAGCACCCCGCAGGAGCTGACCATGCCCCTTTCGAGCCACAACTATGAGCCCCGAATTCTTTCTGATCGATGACTTGCTCAGCCAGCTCTCCGCTATCGCACCCGATAGCATCGTCAGCCGCACCTTCTTCTCCAATGACCGGGCCAAGGCCATTCTCTTTGGCTTTGCCGCTGGCCAGGAGCTTTCCGAGCACACCTCCGCGCGCCCCGGCATCCTGCACTTCCTGCAAGGCCAGGCGCGCCTGACCCTGGGCAGCCATGCCACCCAGGCCGGCCCAGGCATGTGGGTGCATATGCAGCCCAACCTGGCCCATAGCATCTATGCCGAAACCGACGTCGTCATGCTGCTCTATCTGCTGTAGACGCCAGCGGCCTGCGTCGATCCCCAGTTCCATCCATCAACTCCCCTGTCTGGTCGTTTTCCATGCGGCGTATCAACATTCCCTTCATGCTTCTGGCTGTCTTGGCGCTGCTGGCCGGCCTTTGGGCTGGCCTGCTGCGCCTGGCCTGGACCCTGCCGTTGCTGAACCCCACCTTGCCTATGGCGCACGGCCCGCTGATGATCAGCGGCTTCCTGGGAACGCTCATCGGCCTGGAGCGCGCCGTCGGCCTGAGCGCGATCTTTCCGGGACGCCGTTGGGTCTATGCTGCGCCGGCCCTGGCTGGGGTGGGCGGCCTGCTGTTGATCTTCGGCGTCTCCGGCCTGGCTGGCCCGCTGTTGCTCACCCTGGGCAGCGCCGTGTTCGTGGCCGCCATGTTCAGCATCGCGCGCTTCCAGCCGCAGCTCTACACCTGGATTCTGGCGCTGGGCAGCCTCTGTTGGCTGATCGGCAACCTCCTGTGGCTGACAGGGCGGCCGGTGCCGGAGGTGGTCCTGTGGTGGGCCAATTACCTGGTGTTGACCATCGTGGGCGAGCGTCTGGAGCTGAACCGCGTGCTGAGGCTCTCCCGGGGCAAGCAGTTGGCCTTCCTGGCCGGCGTAGCGCTGCTGTTGGTCGGCACAGCGACGGCGACCTGGGTGGACTACCGCATGGGGACCATGGTGGCGGGGCTGGGCATGATCGTGCTGGCCGTGTGGCTGCTGGCCTATGACATCGCCCGCCGCACCGTGCGCAAGAGCGGCTTGATCCGCTTCATCGCCGCCGCGCTGCTGGCCGGTTACTTCTGGCTGGGCCTGGCCGGCCTGTTGGCCCTGCGCTACGGCGGTGTCACAGCCGGGCCGACCTACGACGCCCTGCTGCACAGCATCTTCGTCGGCTTTGTCATGTCCATGATCTTCGCTCATGCGCCGATCATCGTGCCGGCTGTGACCGGGCTGGCTGTGCCTTTCCACAACGGCTTCTATCTGCCGCTGGCGTTGTTGCAGCTTTCGTTGGTGTTGCGCGTGGCCGGTGACCTGTGGGCTGGCCTCATCGTGCGCCAGTGGGGCGGCCTACTCAATGAGATCGCCATCCTGCTCTTCCTGGGCATGTTGGTGGCCACCATTGCGCTGGGACGCCGCCGCAGCAAGGCCGCCGCAGCCTGAGCAACGCGACAGCGCACACTGCGCCTCCTTGATGGCTTTTCCATGCCAATCCTGACCCGTCTCTACGTCAAAACCTCTTTGCTCTACCTGGTGGCCGCGCTGGTGCTGGCCATGGTGCTGGCCCTGGCCCAGACCGTCACCCTGCCTCCACTGCTGGCGGCCGCCGGGCCGGTCTACCTGCACCTCTTCATGGTTGGCTGGATCATGCAGTTGATCATGGGCATCGTCTTCTGGATGTTCCCCAAGTACAGTCGGGAGCTGCCGCGCGGCAATGAGCGGCTGGCCGCGGTGGTCTATGGGCTGCTGAACGTCGGGCTGTTGCTGCGGGTGATCGGCGAGCCAGCGCGGGCGGTGTCGCCAGCGGCGCTGTGGGGCTGGATGCTGGCCCTGTCGGCCCTGCTCCAATGGCTGGCTGGGGCAGGATTCGTGGTCAACACCTGGGGTCGGGCCAAGGAACGCTGAAATGCCTCGTCAGAGCGTTTGGTTCATTCGACTAGCGCTGTCCTACCTGTTCCTCGGCTTCACCTTCGGTGCGTTGATGTTGAGCAACAAGGGCCTGGCCTATGCGCCCTGGCTATGGCGCCTCCTTCCTGCTCACATCGAGATTCTGCTGGTCGGCTGGACCGCCCAGTTGGCCATGGGGGTCATCTTCTGGATCGCTCCCCGCTTCCAGTCGTCGCGCGGCGATGTGCGGCCGATCTGGGGCGCGCTCTTGCTGCTCAACGCGGGCATCTGGGCGGTCATCGCCGGGGTCGTCGTCGACCTGCAGGGGTGGAATGTGGTGATCGGCCGGCTGGCCCAGATGGCCGCCATGGCCATTTTCGCCTGGCACACCTGGCCCCGCATCAAGCCCACCGGGAAATAGGCCGTGTGTCCTGTCTCAGCGACGGCGCATGATCAGCCAGAACACTGAGCGCCAGATCCACAGAAACAGCGCGCCGCCCGCCAGAGTCACCAGCAGGAAGAGGGCCGGAATCGTCACCAGATCCAGCCAGAACACGCGCAGCATCAGCCCAATGGGCGCGGCTATCAGCCAGGCCGCGGTGGTGCGACCCAGCAAGACCGGCAGCCGCGGGAGAGCGCCATCTCGGGGATAGGCCTTCAGCAGCCAGGCCGCGATCAGCCAGGCGCCGGCCAGCGGCGCAACGGTGGGCAGCGCGCCCAGCAGCGGGTTGGCTCTGTCCAGCGTCTGATGATCGACCTGGCCCAGCCAGACGAAAAGCAGCAGCGCCAGCAGATCGCCGGCCGCCAGTATCAGAGTGTGGGAACGTTTCATGCAAACCTCGCAATCCAAGTGTCGGAGAAAAACTTCGGAAGTCGCCGCCTCAGCGACAGACCAGGCTCTGAATCCGGAGCTGCATCCCCTTGGGTGTTGCGGCCGGCCGGGCCGTCCGAAGTCTTGAGCTGATCTGACGCAGCGCGGCAGGGGCGGCAGCGGGCAAACTATACCCTGAAACAGGTGAGATGTCAATTGATTCGGGCTGGGCGGCGATTGGACATAAAAAAAACTGTATGCTAGAATAGCTACGGTTTTTGTATTAACTGCAAAACATGATGGGTGTCGATGATCTGTTTTTGGCATTGGACGTGCGAACAGGTAGCACGCGTGGAGTGAGCAGGCATTTGGTTGCCACTTGATGTGTGACTGATTGAGTAGCCTGCTGGGAAGGTTGTTGCTGCGGGGCACTGATCGAAGGTGAGTTTGCTATTGCCCTCGGGTTTTCCTCGAAGTTCTCCTGCACGATGCTCCCCCTGGAATTGACCGTCACTTTTCGCCCAACAGTCTTATCGGCGCCCCTCGAAGCCAGAGCTACGCGCAGCCGCCGCAGGCCAGCAGTGCCATCCGGCCGCCGCGCGGCTTTGGCCTATTCATCGAAAGGGGTTACGAAAGGAGAGCGTGACTAACTCTAAATCAAATCAGAAGGCTCGTCGGCAATGGTGGCGCATGGATCTGCATCTGCATTCCATGGCCTCGGCCGACTGGAAGGAGCCAGGCGCGACCTGGCTCGATTGGCTGTACAAATGCGAACAGCGCGGGCTGGACGTGGTGGCCATCACCGACCACAACACCATCGCCGGTGTGGCGCAATTGCGCAAAGAGATCGAACGCTTGCAATGGTTGGAGGCGGAAAGCCGTCTGCGGCCCAGCGAGCGCCGGGAATTGGATGAATATCGACGCCTGGGGGACAAGATCTTGGTCTTGCCCGGCTTCGAATTCACTGCCACTTTTGGCTTTCACATCTTGGGCATCTTCCCGCCCGAGACCTCCGTCCGCCAGTTGGAGCACATTTTGCTGGATTTGCATGTGCCCGCGGAGCGGCTGGACCAAGGATCCACCGAGGTGGGGGCCACGACCGATGTGCTGACGGCCTACAAGGTTATCCGCCAGGCCGGCGGCATCGCCATCGCCGCCCACGCCAACTCGACCCACGGCGTGGCCATGCGCGATTTTCCCTTTGGCGGCCAAACCAAGATCGCCTATACCCAGGATGCCAACCTGCACGCGCTGGAGGTCACCGACCTGGACAGCCGCAGCACCCGGGCAACCTCCCGCTTCTTCGACGGTTCCAAGCCAGAGTACCCGCGCCGCATGCGCAGCGTGCAAGGCTCGGATGCCCATCGCGTGAACCAGGACCCGAACGACAAGAACCGGCTGGGCATCGGCGACCGGGTGACCGAGATCAAGCTATCCAGCGCACCCTCGTTTCGCGCCATCAAAGCGGTTTTCGAGTCCAACGACTTTGCGCTGACCCGACCCTATCGCCGCAAGGACGAGCCGTTCGACCACGTGGCGGCCGTGCGGGAGCAGGGACCGAACATTGTCCAGGCTTTCCACGAGCGCATGAGCCGTCAGGGCGGCCGGCTGTTCACCATCCTGAGCGACGTGGTGGCGTTTGCCAACACCAACGGTGGCACGGTCTATCTGGGCATCGGCGTGAACCCTGGCCCGCCGCTGGGCATAGAAGAGGCCGACGCGGCCATGGTCGAGCTGCGCCGCGAGGTCGAAAGCAAGATCATGCCTCCGCTGGAGGTGGAAATCGACACCCTGGAGACCCAGGGCCGCCAGATCGTGCGCATTCGGGTGCCCGAAGGACGCGACAAACCCTATTGCCTGGACGACAGCCGCATCTATCTGCGGTTGGAGAGCGACACCGTGCAGGCGGTGCGCGATGAGATCGTGCGCCTGGTGCGCCGGGCGCTGCTCGATCGGGGCGATCTGGTGGAGCCCTCCAAGCCCGCCAACACTCCATCGGCTGAAAGCAGCAAGGGCCGCGGCCGCGGCCGGCGCGGCGGCGAGGCCAAGCAGTCCAGCGCCGAACCACCCCCGGCCCAGGACGCCCCCGGCGCCCCGGCGCCTGAGGAACCTGCCAACGGCGGCGAGGTCCATGCTGCGGCTGGCGAGCCAGAAGGCTCCTCGCTTTCCCCAAAGGTCGGCGTGCAGATCGTCGACGTGCGCGAGCGCGGCGGCGTCCGCTACTACACCATCCGCGACCTGCGCAACGGCGCCAGCGTGCAGAACGTGACCCTCAAGTCGGCGCGCCGGCTGTGGC
This sequence comes from Caldilineales bacterium, assembly GCA_021463315.1. Classification (GTDB taxonomy): domain Bacteria; phylum Chloroflexota; class Anaerolineae; order JAAEKA01; family JAAEKA01; genus JAAEKA01. Next base: position 10,417 of record JAJTXO010000080.1, read on the forward strand.
GCTACGCCATCAGCCAGCACGAGCAGAACGCGCCCAAGTCGGATGCTATCCAGTGGGCCGGCGATGTGGGGCTGGTCAAGGCCGAGAAGCGGGCCGGCAAGCAGCGCTACGACTTTGCCCAGCGGCTGCCCGATGGCAGCATCGCGGTCTACTATGGCGTCACCGAGGAAGGGTGTGACGATCCCTGGCGGCAGTTTCTGGTAGGCCAGGATCAGGATGACACCGGCGACACGCCCGAAAACGGCAACGCCGACGCCGCATAGATCATTGGTGAGTATCATCTCAATAGAGGGGGAAGACTTCCGAAGTCTTATGGACTGTGAGCTCGTTTTGAACAAACCTGCGCAGACTTCGGAAGTCTCGACCCCGGT
>JAJTXO010000800.1 GCA_021463315.1 Caldilineales bacterium
CTCCAAGTTCCTCCGAGTTCCCTCCCATGCAGGCACTTATCACCGGCGCCAGCGGCTTCGTGGGCGCCAACATCGTGGCCGCGCTCAACGCGGCCGGCTGGCAGGCGCGCGCCTTGGTGCGCCGCACCTCGTCGTTGGCCGCGTTGGACGGCCTGACCTATACCACCGCCATCGGCGACGTAACCGATCCCAAATCGCTGGCCGCGGCCATGCAGGGGATCGATGTGGTCTTTCACGCGGCCGGCGTGGTGGCTGACTACTGGAGCCAGGACGCGTCGCTGACCTACCGCGTCAACGTGAATGGCACGCGCCATGTGGTGGAGGCGGCGCTGGCGGCCGGCGTGCCGCGGCTGGTCTTCACCAGCTCCCAGGCCGCGCTGGGCTTCGGCGCGGGGCAGATCGCGATCGATGAGACGCACCCGTTCAACCTGCCGCCGGCCCTCTATCCCTACGGCCACAGCAAGGCCATGGCCGAGCAGGTGGTGCAGGGCGCGGTGCGCCGCGACCTGCACGCGGTGATCGTCAACCCATCGATTGTATTGGGACCCAGGGATGCGACCCTCTACAACAGCCGCATCCTGCTGGAGGTGCAGGCGGGCCGGTTGCCGCTGGTTCCCCCGGGTGGCGTCAACGTGGTGGATGCGCGCGATGTGGCGGCCGGGCATCTGCTGGCGCTGGAGCGAGGCCGGCCGGGCGAGCGCTACCTGCTGGCTGGCCACAACCTCACCTTGGTCTATCTGGCGCGCCAGATTGCGGCTGCGTTGGGGGTGCGCGGCCCGGCCGGCGCCATCCCCGAACGGCTGATCGGCCCGCTGGCCGCGGCGCTGGACCGCGCCAACCAGCTCTCGCCGCGCCGTCTGCCGCTGGCCGGCGACGTGCTGCGCTTCGGCAGCCGCTTCAGCTATGCCGACAACCAGAAGGCGCTGGCTGAGCTGGGCTGGCGGGTGACGCCGTTGCAGGAGACGATCGCGCGGACGGTGGCGTGGCTGCGGGAGGTAGGCGCGCTGCCTGTGAAGGAGCCGTCTGGCAAGAGGGAGACCCTGCGCCGCCTTCGGTCAGGGTGACAGTGCGCGAGAACGATCTTTACAGTGTCCTAAGCTTCCCCCGACCCATTGGCCTCACTCAACTGAAACGCGGCGTGGATCTTGCGCACGGCCTCGTCCGCGTCGCCGCGGGCGATGACCAGCGAGATGTTGCACTCGCTGCTGCCTTGGGCGATGGCGATGACGTTGATCTCGGCGCCGCCCAGCGCGCCGAAGATGCGCGCGGCGATGCCGGGCGTGCCCTTCATGGCCGCGCCGACGATAGCCACAATCACGATGCCGTCCAGCGGGCGCACCTGATCGATGTGGCGGCTGGCCAACTCGCGCGCCATCTCGCCTTGCAGCTCCGCCACCACGGCGTCGCGTTCGCTCTCGCGAATCACAAAGCTGATGCTCTGCTCCGACGAGGACTGGCTGATCATCAGCACATTGGCGCCTGCGCGCGCCACGGCCGTGAAGGTGCGCGCCGCGATGCCAGGCACGCCCAACATGCCGCGGCCCTCGACCGTCACCATGGTCAGCCCCTTGATTACCGAGATCGCCTTGGCCACATCCTTGCTGGCCTTGGGCTCTTTGACGATCAGCGTGCCGGGGTGATCGGGGGCGAAGGTGTTCAGCACGCGCAGGGCGATGCCGCGTTCCACCGCGGGCAGGATGGTCTTGGGGTGCAGCACCTTGGCGCCGTAGAAGGCCAGCTCCGCGGCCTCGATGTAGGAGATCTCTGGAATGGTGCGCGCGGTGGGCACGATGCGGGGGTCGGCAGTCATGATACCGTTGACATCGGTCCAGATCTGCACCTGATCCGCGTCCAGCGCGGCGCCCAGGATGGCGGCCGAATAGTCGGAACCGCCGCGCCCCAAAGTCGTCACGATTCCCAGCTCGGTTGCACCGACGAAGCCACCCAGGACAGGAACCTCGCCGCGTTCCACGAGCGGTCGCACATGGCGCCGCGCAGCCTCGGCGATACGCTCGGGAAGTGGCTCAGCCCTCCCGTATTGCTCGCCTGTGACCATCACGTGCATCGCGTTGACGTGCGTCGCCGGGATATCCCGGGCACGAAATGCCGCGACTACCAGTTCCGAGCTGAGCATCTCTCCCTTGGCCGCGATCGCATCCATGCTGGTGCCTTCGAAACCATGGTCGAGGAACAG
>JAJTXO010000801.1 GCA_021463315.1 Caldilineales bacterium
GCCCCTGTCATGCTGAGGGCCGCCGAAGCATCTCTCCTCGCCCCTGTCATGCTGAGGGCCGCCGAAGCATCTCTCCTCGCCCCTGTCATGCTGAGGGCCGCCGAAGCATCTCCCTGCGGCCTGTCATGCTGAGGGCCGCCGAAGCATCTCTCTGCGGCCTGTCATGCTGAGGGCCGCCGAAGCATCTCTCTGCGGCCCAGCGCGGCCAGGGTGCTGGCGGGATCGTCGCTGAGCACCGCATCGCAGCGCAGCAGCCTGTACAGCCACAGCCGCCGGTCGGGCGTCGGATCCAGCGGGGCAACGAGCTGGCGGCGGCGGTGGGCCAGCCAGGGGTAGAGCGGGTTGAGCAGCAGCAGCGGCCAGAGCGGCCCCAGCAACTGCACGCCCGCTCTGGGCCAGGCCCGGGACAGCGTGATCCAGCCGATGGGCAGGTCGGGCGCGGCCGCCTGCACCGTCTGCACCCGGGCCAGCGAGAAGGAGAGGACCACGGTGCGCTCCAGCACGCCAGCCGCGGCCAGCTCGCCCACCAGACGCTGGCAGATGGCCGGCTCCAGAAAGCGGTCGCTCTTCAGCTCCAGCGCCAGCGCCACGTCGTCGGGCAGCAGCTCAGCCAGCTCAGCCAGCGTCGGCACGCGCTCAGCCTGGAACTCCGGCCGGCCGTAGGAAGCGCTCAACTGGCGCAGCTCAGCCAGGGTCATGCCGGCAACCGGGCCGCGGCCGTCGGTGGTGCGGTCTACCGTGGCGTCGTGGATGCAGACAAAGATGCCGTCGGCGGTCAGATGCAGATCGGTCTCCAGCGCGTCGGCGCCGTCGGCCAGGGCCTGGCGAAAGGCGGCCAGGGTGTTTTCCGGGCAGCGCACCCGGTTGCCGCGATGGGCCAGCAGATAGGGCTTGGGCTTGCCAGGGATGGCGAGAGGGGGCAGGGGCATGGGAGACAGTATAGCCAGGACGCCAAAGATGCCAACTTCTCAGCCAAGTTGGCATCTTTGGCGTCCTGCGACGTTGCCACGCGCGGCATTGTGTGCTACAATCGGGCCAGCGTTCGGCTGGCTGGCAGCGTAGCTGCGGCCCTTTCCCAAGAAATGAGTGCTTCATGCGAATGACCCAACTGACCACCAAGCACAAGATCGCCATCGGCGTGGCCGCTGTGCTCATCACCGCGGTGCTGGCCCTTGTGCTGTGGCTGATGCTCACCCATCCGGTGGTGACGGCCGCGATCACCGACATCTCGATCATTGTCCTGGCCCTGGTGGTGCTGGTGATGAACGTCTTTTTGATCGTGATGATGTGGCAGATCATCCGTCTGATCGATTTCCTGCTCTTCGAGCTCAAGCCGGTGCTGGAGAGCCTGCAGGAGACCACCAGCACGGTGCGCGGCACGGCCACCTTCGTCAGCGACGAGGTCAGCAGCCCGATCATCGGCGTCTCGGCCAAGGCTGCGGGGCTGAAAGGCTCGCTGCGTTTCGTGATCAACAGTCTGAGAAACAGCGCCGAACAGACAGCCAGCGCGTACCAGGCTGCCGGTCCGGCGACGGACGAGGCGCAGAGCTCGGCGTCGTCGACCTGGGGCGCGGCCAGCCCGACCAACGGCAGCGCAGATCAATTCACAGCTCGCTAGCTGCCCACGAAGCGCATCGCCCGCCAGGCATCCCCTGGGGTTCGGACAGACAATCAGGAGAAAATCACCTATGAGCGAAAAACAAGGTTCCAACTCGTTCTTTTGGGGTTTCGTCGCCGGCGCGGCAGCCACTGCGGTCTACACCCTGCTGAAGACCCCGCGCTCCGGCCGTGAGATCATCGAACAGGTCAAGACGCAGGCCAACCAGATGCTGGGCCGCTCCCAGAATGCGGCGTATGATTGGCAGCAGGCGACGCCATCGGCCGCCCAGAGCTGGCAAAGCCAGGCCGGGGATCTGGCCCATCAGGCGCAGCGCGCGGCCACCGACGCGGCTCAGGCAGCTCAGGAGCAGGCCGGCCAGGCGGCCGCAGCCGGCCAGGCGGCCGTCGAAGATCTGGCAGAGGCCGCCAGTCAGACGCTGGAGTCGTAGCGCTGGCCGCGGCCGGGCATGAGCCCGTTGATTGAGTAGGCAGCCGTATCGAAATCAACGGCCTCGTGCCCGGCGTTTGCCGCCGGTTGGCCACGATGCACAAAAAGGGTCGGGCAGTCCATGTAGTGGACTGCCCGACCCTTT
>JAJTXO010000802.1 GCA_021463315.1 Caldilineales bacterium
AGCTTTCCTCGCCGGCGACCAAACCGCCTACCTCGCGGGCATTGTCGCTGTGCTGATCGGCGCTGCACTGGTCTTCTTCATCTTCCCCAAACGGGAAGAGGAGCACGAAGTCCTGTTGGCTTACCACCAGCAGGATGTGGCGGCCATGGCCGCCGCCGGGTAACTGCGGCGTTGCTGCGCCCCATCCTCGGCGTGCAAAGGGAGTATCTCGAAGCAGCCTTCGACCAGATGCGCCAGCGCTTTGGGTCCATCGAACGCTACTTTGCCGATGGCCTGGGGCTGGATCAGGCCGTGCAAGCTGAGATGCGCCGTATCTTGGTCCAGCGATAACAAGCCCGGCCGTGGTCGCCGGTGTCGGCGGCGGGCATGCATCGCCGCGACCGTCGCGAGGAACGCCGCCAGGCGTCCAACAGCCCCGCGACGAATTCATCAGCCCAGTGCTGCTGGGCCTTTCTGCAACGGCCGCCAGATGCTTCAGCCGGAGCCGAAGGGTTCAGCGCCTGCGCACCAACTACATCAGACAGAGGAGAATGCCAAATGAGCAAGCAATTGGTACTGGCTTTCTTTGCGGACGAGGCGGCGGCCGACGTCGCCGCGGACGCGATTAAGCAGTGGGACAAGGCTTCCAAGGAGATCAAGCTGGGAGCCATCGGCGTTCTGGTCAAGGATGACCAGGGCAAAATCAAGACGCACAAGCTGGGTGCGCGCAAGACCGGAACAGGCGCCGTGCTCTTCGGCCTGGCTGCCGTCCTGACCGGCGGCGCCTCCTTGTTGGCTGGCGCGGTCTTCGGCGGCATCCTCGGCTCCTTCTTCCGCAAGGGGCTGGGGATGTCCAAGGACGACCTGGCGCGCATCGACAGCGACCTGAGCGACGGCAAGGCGGCGGTAGCCATCCTGGCCAGCTCCGATGAGGCGGCGGCCGTCTCGGCCAAGCTAACCGAGCTGGGCGGCGTGTTGGAAGTCCACGAGGTTTCCGACGCGGCGGTGGAGGAAGCGGTGGCGGAGGCCGAAGAGGCGCCGGCGGAAGCTGGTGCAGAAGCCGCAGAGCCGGAAGAGTCGGACGAAAAGGCACAGCCTTAGCAACGGCAGAGCAACTGCTCAGCCACAGACGCCGCGCGCTTCGCGAAGCACATCGCTTGCGCTGGCATCTGCGAAACCGGCTCAGGCCGCAGATCGGTGGCCAGCGCCCGGTGCCTGAGTAGTTCCCAATTGGCCTGGTACTCAGCGACGGCGTCAAGTGGATGCGGGGCATCGCGGGTCCACTTGGCTGCCGTTGCATCAACGTTTGCAACTGCTCGGGCCGGTGCGACAGAAAGACCTCGGAAGTCGCTGCAGCAGCTGAAAGGACGTAGTTTCAGTACTTCACAAATTTCGTCTCACGCCAAGACGCAAAGACCGCAAAGGGCAGAAAACCTTGGCGTTCTTGGCGGCTTTGCGTGAGAATCGTGAACTACTGAGTTTGGGGTTTTAGGACCCGGTCTGCAGCTGAGGCGGCGACTTCTGAGGTCTTGGGCTGAGTAGTTGCGGACAGGAAACCATGCGAGACTATCCATGACGACACAGGACTTCTTCCAAGCCATCGGCTCTTTGTCCGGGCTGCTGTTCATCGTGGCCAGCATGCTGGCTATGGGCATGAGCCTGACCGTTGCCCAGATCCTCCAGCCGCTGCGCAACGTGCGCCTGGTGATCGTGGCGCTGTTGGGCAACTTCGTGCTCGTGCCGCTGCTGGCCTTTGTCATCAACCGCGTGATCCCGCTGGAGCAGTCCTTGCAGATCGGCTTGATCGTGCTGGGCACGGCCGCGGGCGCGCCCTTCCTGCCCAAGCTGGTGCAGGGCGCCAAGGGCAACATCGCCTTCGGCGTCGGGCTGATGACGCTGTTGATGGTGGCGACCATCGTCTATATGCCGCTGGTGCTGCCGCTGCTGCTGCCAGGGGTCGAGGTCAATCCCTGGGACATCGCCCAGTCGTTGATCGTGCTGATGCTGCTGCCGCTGGCCATCGGGCTGCTGATCAAGGCGCATTCGCCGGACGCGGCTGACCACTGGGGGCCGGTGATGAACAAGATCTCCAGCCTGGCCATTTTGGTGCTGTTGGTGGTGGGAGTGGGCCTGAACCTCGCCAACATCGTCGCGCTGATCGGCTCCCTCGGCATCCTGGCGCTGCTGATCTTCATCGCCGGCTGTCTGGCCA
>JAJTXO010000803.1 GCA_021463315.1 Caldilineales bacterium
CCGAGCGGAGTGGGCGGGGTGGGCGGGGCGGCGCTGGGCATAACTTTCCACTACCGCGTGCCGGCCCACCTGGCCCAGGCCCTGCGGCCCGGCCACCTGGTCTGGGTTCCCTTTGGCCGGGAGGAGCTGCACGGGGTGGTGCTGGCCTTGACCGACGACGCGCCGGAGGGAGTGCGCACGCGGCCGCTGCTGGCGCTGGCGCTGCCCGACCCCGTGTTGACCCCCGCGCAGCTCGATCTGGCCCGCTGGCTGAGCAACCGCACCCTGACGCCGATACTGGACTGCCTGCTGCTGATGTTGCCCACCGGCTTGGCGCAGAAGGCGGAGCCGGTGCTGGAGTTGACGGATGAGGGGAGAGGAGCGTTGCGTGGAGGGGGAGAGGGGGAGCGAGGGGGTGAGGACGCCGCGGGGCAGTTGAGCTTTGGGACGGCCGATTTTGTCGAGGCGCTGCATGATGGCCCCTATTTCGCCCGGTTGCCGGGGTTGAAAGGCGAGCAGCACGCGCTGCTGGCCTATCTGTTGGCCCATGAGCCCACGCCCGAGCGGGTGCTGGCCCGGCTGGAGGGCGATCTGAGCCGGCGCAGCCTGGTCGATCCCCTGATCGAGCGCGGGCTGGTGACGCGCCAGCGGCGCATCATCGAGCCGCCGCTCAAGCCCAAGACCGGCAAGCAAGTCGCGCTGGCCGCCAACCAGGAGACCATCGAGCAGACGCTGCCCACGCTGGGCCGCCAGTCCAAGCAGGCCGACGTACTGGCCTGGCTGGCTGAACAGCGCGCACCCGCGCCGGCGCTGGCCGCGGTGTGCGCGGCGGTCGGCTGCACCGCCTCCCCCGTGCGCAGCCTGGAAGCGCGCGGCTGGCTGCGCATCGAAGCCGACAAGAGGGTCACCCTGCTGCTGCCGCCCGACCAGGTGGCCGCGCGCCTGATCGAGCTGCGCGGCGGCGAAAAATACCAGCGCGTGCTGGAGGCGCTGGCTGGCGAGGCCGGCCCGGTTTGGGTAGGCTGGCTCTACGCCGAGACTGACACGGATCTGACCACCCTGCGCGAGCTGGCCGCGGCGGGCTTGATCTCCCTGAGCGAGAGCGAAATCTGGCGCGATCCGCTGGCCGGCAAGGTCTTCGTGGCCGACACTCCCCCCGCCCTGACCGAAGACCAGGCGCGGGTGTGGGCGGAGATCGAGCGGAGCATGCGGAACGATGAAGGCGGAACGCTGAACGATGAATCCGGACTCCGGACTCCGGATTCCGGGACTCATCGTTCATCGTTCAGCGGTCCTCATTTTCTCCTCCACGGCGTCACCGGCAGCGGCAAGACCGAAATCTATCTGCGCGCCATTCAGGCGGCATTGGATGCTGGCCAACAGGCCATCGCGCTGGTGCCGGAGATCGCCTTGACGCCGCAGACGGTGCGCCGCTTTGCCGCCCGCTTCGGCGACCGGGTGACGGTCTACCACAGCGAGCTGTCGCCCGGCGAGCGCTACGATGTCTGGCGCAAGGCACGCGCCGGCCAGGTGCAGGTGGTGGTGGGCGCGCGTTCGGCCCTCTTCCTGCCCCTGCCGAACCTGGGCCTGATCGTGCTGGACGAGGAGCACGACCCCTCCTACAAGGAAAGCCAACGCTCGCCCCGCTACCACGCGCGCGATGCAGCCCTGCAACTGGCCCGGCTGACCGGCGCGACGCTGCTGCTGGGCTCGGCGACGCCCGCGCTGGAGAGCTTCTACGCCGCGCAGCTAGGCCAGATTCGCCTGCTGGAGCTGCCGCGGCGCATCATGGGCCATGCCAAAGCCATCGCCGAGCAGCAAAAGCAGCTTCATCTGCGCCAGACGGTCTATCGGCCGATGGACGCGCTGCACCCAGAGACCCGCTACGCCGATCTGCCGCCGGTGCAGGTGATCGATCTGCGCCAGGAGCTGCGCGCTGGCAATCGCTCCATGTTCAGCCGGGCGCTGCAAGAGGCGCTGGAGCGGGTGTTGGCTGCCCACCAGCAGGCGATACTCTTCCTGAACCGCCGCGGCACGGCGACTTTCGTGATCTGCCGGGACTGCGGGCATGTGCTGAACTGCGAGCATTGCGATGTGCCGCTGACCTATCACGAGGCGGGCGTGGCTCGGTCGGAGACCGGCCACAGCGGCGCGGGCGCGGGGGGGGCTCGGTCGGAGACCGGCCACAGCGGCGCGGGCGCGGGGGGGGC
>JAJTXO010000804.1 GCA_021463315.1 Caldilineales bacterium
CGACGCGCTGGACTTGGAGATCCAGTATTGGACCAGCCGTGGCATAGCGGTGGTGGATGTGGACGACTGCACCAACGCGGCGTTGTATCTTGCCGAGCGGGGGCTGGTGGACGGCGAGCGGCTGGCAATCACCGGCGGCAGCGCGGGCGGCTATACCACGCTGTGCTGTCTGACCTTCAAGCAGGTGTTCAAGGCTGGCGCCAGCCACTACGGCATCAGCGATCTGGAGATGATGACCCTGGAGACGCACAAGTTCGAGTCGCGCTACCTGGACGGGCTGATTGGCCCCTACCCTGAGCGCCGCGATCTGTACCTGGCGCGGTCGCCGATTCATCACACCCAGCAGCTATCGTGTGCGTTGATCCTCTTCCAGGGATTGGAGGACAAGATCGTGTTGCCCAACCAGGCCGAGCTGATGGTGGAGGCCGCGCGCGCCAAGGGGCTGCCGGTGGCCTATCTCCCCTTTGCCGGCGAGCAGCACGGCTTTCGCCAGGCCGCCAACATCCAGCGCGCCCTGGACGCCGAGCTCACCTTCTACGCGCAGATCTTCGGCTTCCCCCTGGCCGACCCGGTGGAGCCGGTGGAGATCGAGAATCTGGGATGAGACTGAAATTGCTGGCAATGCGCCGCGCCTTGTTGCCGTACCGACAACAGCCTCCTGGTATTGTGGAGTCAAGAACGACTACCACAGACCGGAGGTTATCATGGCACGCAAACCTGACAGCAATCGCATCGAGGCAATTGGACATTATGTCGATCTGCATCCCGGCAGCAAGCCGATCGATATCGCCCGCGGGCTGGGGCTAGAGCCATCCAGCGTTACCCGGCTGTTGCCGGCGTTGCAGGAGCAAGGCATCCTGCTCAGTGAGGACAGGAAGGGCCGGCTGTGGCCCTTTGGGCAACAATGAGCACCTATTTTCAGGATTCTGCGCTGTTTTTGCGGAATTCGGCAACCGCGTATGCTATACTGCGGGCAGGCGAACAGGCCAAGCTGGGAGGGAAAGATAGGGCGCTGCTCGATCTTCCAAAGGGTGAGGCCTGGTCGCCAGCGAAATCACACAGAGCGAGGATTGACCGATGAGCCGTGCCCAGGAAAAAGCCATACGTCTATTGCAGATCGAACAACTGCTGTGGGCGCACCCCGAGGGCCTGACCCGAGCGGAGATCGCCCGGCGGCTGGGCGTCAACCGTTCGACGATCACCAAGTATCTGGACACCGACCAACTACCCCCTGGCATCTACGAGGAGGAGGATGGCAGCAAGCGGCTGAAGATGGACAAGGACGCGGACTTGACCAAGGCCTCCTTCAGCCTGCACGAGGTGATGGCCATCCACCTGGCGACGCGGCTGCTGGCCACCCGCAGCGACAAGCAGAATCCACACGCGGCCTCAGCGCTGCGCAAGCTGGGCAAGGCCTTGCAGCGACTGGACGGCAACATCAGCAGCCACCTGCTGCGCTCGGCCGACATGATGGACGAGGACGCGAACTTCCGGGACCCAGTCTATCTCAAGGTGCTGGAGACGCTGACCGAGGCCTGGTCGGCCGGCCGCAAGGTGAAGGTGCAGCATCAGATGGAGAACGGCCGCGTCTTCGACTACACGCTTGCGCCCTACTTCATCGAGCCGTACGCGGTGGGTCAGACCGCGCACGTGATCGGCTGGCGCGAGCCGCCCAGCGCGCTGCGCACGCTGAAGATCGAGCGCATCCGGGCCGCCGAGATCACGCGCGATGGGTACTCCATCCCGGCCGACTTCGATCCGCGGACCTATCTGCGCAACGCCTGGGGCATCTGGACCAGCGACCGCGAGCCGGTGGAGGTGGTATTGCGCTTTCATCCGCGGGTAGCGATGCGCGTGCGGGAGACGCGCTGGCATCCATCGCAGCGCACCGAGGAGCAGGCCAGCGCGCTGCAGCAGACCGCGGCCTCGATGACCGAGCTCGCCACCACGGTGCAGCAGAACGCCGACAACGCGCGTCAGGCCAACCAGCTCGCGCAGAGCGCCTCGACCATCGCGACCCAGGGCGGGCAGGTCGTCTCCGAAGTCGTCACGACGATGAAGGACATCAGCGACAGCTCGAGGAAGATCGGCGACATCATCAGCGTCATCGACGGGATCGCCTTCCAGACCAACATCCTCGCCCTGAACGCCGCGGTGGAAGCCGCGCGGGCCGGCGAGCAGGGTCGCGG
>JAJTXO010000805.1 GCA_021463315.1 Caldilineales bacterium
CTCGGCGGCGTTGTCGGCGCCGCGGCAGTTGGTGCTGCCGCCGCCCACGCCCAACTGACAGGCGCCGTTCCCGAAGGTGTTGAAGTAGTTCAGCAGGTTGGCGGCCGTCACCCGCAGTCGGCCGCCGACGGTGGGCGGCGCGGGCCGCGGATTGGCGGCCGCGAAGTTGATCGCGCCGCCGTTCAGCGCGCCGATGGGGCGCAGCCGATAGGCGTTGCCGCTGGCCTCGTTGCCAGACCAGGTGTAGGTCAACACCCCGACGATGCCGGCCGCGCTGTCGCCGCCGCGCAGGGTGTTGCTGGCCGACAGCGGCAAGGCTCCGCGGCCAAAGGCGATGGGGTCAGGGTTCTGGCTGTTCTGCTCATCGTCCAGGATGATGCGATCCAGGTTGTTGGCAGCCTGCAAGGCCTGCGCGGCCGCGCCCGGCGTGGTCACGTTGGTGGGCTGCTGCAGGCGGTCGGGCCGCGAGGTCAGCACCGCCTGGCCGAAGCGGCCCAGTTGGAAGTGCTCGGTGACATAGAGCGTCTGCGGCAGGCGCACCAGCATCCCCTCGTAGCGCTCCGGGTAGCCGGCGGCGGAGAAGGGCAGGCTGACATCCACCGGCGTCACGCTGCCGGCGCCGCAGGGCAGAATGGCGGAGACGCTGCTGATCTGGGTTTGATCCTGAAAGTCGGCCGCCACGCCCGTCACACGCACCACGTCGCCCAGGTTGACGCTGTTGCTGTCGCCGTTGAAGACGAAAATGCCGTCGGAGGTGGTGGGGTCGCCGTCGCCGGCCAGGTCTTGCAGGTAGAAGCCGCGCAGCGCGGGCGTTGGCCCCTCGAAGTCGCCCACCACCACGCCCTGGGTGACGACCGCGCCGGTGATGGCCGCGCTGGAGCCGCTGCCCTGGATGCTGTAGATGGGGGTGAAGGCGGTGTTGCAGACGTTGGCGGCCGCGGTGGTGAAGGAGAAGACATGGTCCGCGGCCATCGGCTGCGGCGTGCCGTCGATATCGGTGACCTGGGTGGCCACCACGGTGACGGTGCAGGTGGTGTTGAGCGGCAGATCGGCGCTGGGGTCCAGCGTCACACTGGTGATGCCCGCGGCCGGCAGGGCAGGCGTGCTGCCGAAGGCTACCGGCGTGCCAGTCGGACACTCAAGCGTGAACGCGCTGGCGGTGACGTCCACGCTCTCGCTGAAGTCGATGACGATGTTCGTGTTCACCGCCACATTGGCCGCGCCGTTGGCAGGGTTGGTGGTGGTGACGGTGGGAGGGGTGTCGCCGGAGGCCGTCGTTGGGGTCAGCGAAAAATCGTCCACAGCCAGGCCGTCATCCGCACCACTTGCATTGAAGTCATTCCAGCGCAGCCAGAACCCAGCGGCGTTGGCCAGATTGAGGCCGGTGATGCTGCCCACCACCGCGGCCCGGTTGGTGTTGCCATCCAACGCGCCAACGGTGCCGGTGGAGAGGACGCCTGAACAATCCAAGGCATCAACATCGACCCAAGTTCCGGTGCTCAACGAAGTCGCGTTGAGGCTGTACTGAAAGTCCAACCGATCAGTGCGCCCAGTAGCGCCCAGCCGCCACTGCTCGCAGTTGTAGCTGATAGCCAGGCTAATGATGGTAGCGCCGGTGTTGTTCTGGAATTCGACGCCAATGGTGGGGGTCAGATTGCCGGAGAGCAACCCGCCGAAAGCACGTTCTGTCGCGCTCGTGGCGCCGAAGCTATAGGTATCGCCGGTGTTGCCGCTGCCAGTGCCGGCAGCGTATGTCGCGTTGGCACTGTTGCCGCTCTCAACGAACGTCCAACCAGGGGGCGTCGTACTGCTGGTGCCAGAACTGGCCAGTGTATTGAAATCTTGGGTGTAAACACCGCCGGTCAGAGAGATAGCTACCAAAGGCGCAGCCGGCGCGGCCGCGGCCAGGGGCGCGACCGTCAAGGCGACAAGCAGGATCAGCAGGAGCGACAGGACACGTCGTTGTGTAGAGGGATGCATGGGGGATCTTTCCTTTGAGAGGAGGATGGGGATAGGCCGCGGGGCCTGGGAGGGGCATGATAGTACACTGTGGCGCAAACAGCAAATAAGAACCGGGGAATTGCGCAGGACGCGGAGCGAAGGCCAAGCGCCCCCTCCTCACCGCGCCCAAAGCATCCTGGCGCACCACCCCGGTGCATAAAAGAAGCCGGGCTTTGTCGACAAAGCC
>JAJTXO010000806.1 GCA_021463315.1 Caldilineales bacterium
AGACCTCCAGTCGTATCCGCAGTTGATCCGCGAGATCGCCAGTTATACTCACCGCATCAATGGCGCTGTAGCTCAGCATAAGGCCATAGCGCGCCTGGCGGATGGATCGAACCTGCACATCAACGAGGTCTGGATCGACGGGGAATTGCGCAAGGTCGCCTACTATCAAGTCACACCCACGGGAGATGTCGTCCAGGGCTGGGACAATGCCCCCCACCATTTGGACGTCAGCACCCATCCTCATCATCGACACGGAGTCGGTGGAGTGGAAGCATCCTCAGTGCGCTCACTAACCGATGTCCTGGAGCTCCTGACCGCTCAACTTCTTTGAACTGCGGCCAGCCCGGCTGCCCCCTTCTGCCGGCCTGTCGGCTGCGCTCAGGGCAAGCCTGTGGCCGGCCGCGCGCCGGGATGTACAAGGCGCTGCTTGCCCTGGCCACCCTCCCGCGCGCCGCGGTCGCCAGCCTGGCTGCACTGCTCCGTCCCGCCTAGCGGCCACGGGCCCGGCAGTTCCGCCTCCTGTTGACGGAACTACCAGGGCTGTAAAATTCGAGCCATGAACAACTCCCACAGCGAGAGTATTTTATGAAAGTCCTTTGTCTCACCCCTTTCTCGATACGACCACCTGACCGTTGGCTTTGGAACTATCTGCCAGATTGCTCCGACGAGGTCGATTTCCTTTCGGCAGAGGCTCCCGATCGCTCGGCTGCATGGGGCAAATTGGTGACGCGCTATCCCTGGTACATCCGAACGGCTTATCAGGCTTTGTCCCAATTGAAGCGATCACGCTACGACCTCGTGGTCACTTGGGAATCTCCGATCGGAATTCCCTTCGCCTTGGCAGCCAAGATGCAAGGCGGACGCAAGCCGCCCATCGTGATTATTTCGTTCAACCCAGGTGACTTGCCAACTATCTTCCAGCCACTGATCGGCCAGGGATTGTCGGCCGTCGCCCACGCCCTTGTGGTTGCACCCACCGAGATTGCTGCCTATGCCCAGCAATACCGTATTTCGCCTGATCGGCTGTCTGCCTTCGCGTTGCCCTGCTACGATTTGGTCAGCACGCTCAGGGAACTGGACACATCGGCTTCCTTCGCGGGCGAACCTTTCATTCATGCCAGTGGTCGGTCAAGCCGTGACTATGGCACGCTCATCCGAGCGGTGGCAGGATTGCCTGTCAAAGCGGTGATCCACGGTCGAGGGTACAATTTTCAAGGGCTGGAAATTCCATCTAACGTCGAGATCGGCGCTATGGTCTCGCAAGAAAAGTTCCATCGCTTGGTCTACCACGCCTTGTTCGAGGTAATACCGATCCAGCCGCGCCTGCGGCCGGCCGGATCGTCGCAGGTGGTGTTTGCCATGATGATGGGCAAGCCGGTGGTGGTGACCAAAAACCCCAGCCTGGCCGATCTGGTGGAAGATGGCGTCACCGGCCTGCTAGTGGAACCAGACAACGTCGCCGCCATGCGTGAGGCAATCCTCTATTTGCTGGAACACCCGGAAGAGCGGGCTCGCATGGGCGCCGCGGCCCGTTTGCGCTTCGAGCAGCATCACAGCTTCGAGCAGTTCGCCCAACGCACGCACCAACTGCTGCAACAGGTCGTGCAGCGTTCAGGAGATCAAGCATGATGCCGTCAGCTTCAGCACAACGAGCCGGAAGATCAATGGCGCCCCTCCTAGCGGGTGTCCTGCTGCGTCGCCCCTTGGTCAAGCCGCTTGCGTTGCTTGAGAACTATCTTGCTTTTATCCAGGGCAAAGGATCTGGCGGCGGCTGGGACATAGGAGCCGAGGCGCAGATCGCTTCGCTGCATATCCGTCGGTCTGATGCGATTGTGTTCGACGTCGGAGCGCATCATGGCGAGTGGTCGCGTGAGTTGCTCAATCTGCTCGGACCTGCATCTCTATGTAGCGTGTTTCAGTTTGAACCTTTGAAACACAACCAATCGATACTGCGCTCGCTCAATTTACCCCGAACGAATATAGTTGAAGCCGCAGTGAGCGACAAACCGGGTAAGGCCACCCTGTGGGTGCTGGACACAGCATCGCCCACAGCATTGCACGATCCACTCCCAGCATGGTCGCACGTCCCGTCGCTCCACCGCAGAAGAGAAGCCCAGCTCGAAAAGTATGACATGATCGAAGAGTTGGTAGAAGTTGTCACCATTGACAAGATGTAACTATTCAGG
>JAJTXO010000807.1 GCA_021463315.1 Caldilineales bacterium
CCTCACCCCCCTCTCACGAATCCGGGTTACGGGTTACTCGTTACTCGTTACTCGTTACGCTCCCCATCCCCTCACCCCCCTCTCATGAATCCGGGTTACGGGTTACTCGTTGCTCGTTACGCCCCCCATCCCCTCACCCCCCTCTCACGAATCCGGGTTACGGGTTACTCGTTACTCGTTACTCGTTACGCTCATCCACACCGTGACGCCCTGGGGCTGTTCTGGCAGCGGCAGCGCGCCGTGGGCTACGGTTGCTTCTGCGCCGCTCCACAGCTCCACAAAGCGCGTGCCGTCGGGGATGCCGCCATGCGCGACCGGCAGCGGGCCGGCTGGTCGCGGCTGCTGGCCGCGATGGGCCAGCACCAGCACCCGTTCAGCTTCGGCGGCCCGCTGGAAGACGAAGCTGTCCGGCTCTGCGGCCAGGATCTGGAAGCCGCCGCGCTGCAAGGCCGCTGATCGGCGGCGCAGGCTGATCAGCGTGCGGTAGAAGTCCAGCAGTTCGCGGTTCCAGCGCCGCTCATCCCAGACCATGCAGCCGCGCGAGCCCAGCTCCGCCCGGTCGCTCAAGCCGATCTCATCGCCGTAGTAGAGGCTGGGCACGCCTGGGAAGGTCAGCAGCACGGCCGCGGCCAGCCGGTGCAGCGCCTCGTTGCCTTTCACCTGGGTTTGGATGCGCTCGGTATCGTGGCTGGCCAGCAGATTGAACTGCTGCAGGGCCACGGCCCAGGGGATGGCCGCCAGCCGGCTCTGCCAGCCCGCGACCAGCGCCTCGGTGGGGTAGGGGTGCGCTGAGGTGATGCGTTCGCTCATGCCCCAGGCGCCCTGGCTGAAGCCTTGCAGCCAGTGCCGCAGGGGCCGGGTGAAGCCGCCGTAGTTCATCACGCCGTCGAATTGATCCCCTTGCAGTTGAGCGCTGGCGTCGAAGAAGTTCTCGCCCAGCAGATAGGCGTCGGCGCGGGCCTGCTTGACCGCCTGGCGAATGCCGCGCGCCACCTCCACGCCCAGTTGGTTGGCTCCCTGCCGGCCCAGCATGTTGGCCACATCCACCCGCCAGCCGTCGGCTGCGAAGGGCGCTTGCAGCCAGCGGCGGAAAACCGCGTCGTCCGCGCCGTAGACGCGCCGCCGCAGCTCCGCGCTGGTGTAGTTCAGCTTGGGCAAGGTCCACACCCCCAGCCAGGCCGCGTACTTTTCAGGATGCTCCGAGAAGGTGAAGAACGCCGCCTCAGGCGCGGCCGCGTCGGCGCGGGCAGTCTGGAACCATGGGTGCCAATAGCCGCAATGGTTGGGCACGATGTCCAGCAGATAGCGCATGCCGCGGCCATCCAGCGCCTGGCGCAGGGCGACCAGCGCCTCGTCGCCGCCGAAGTGCGGGTCCACATGCTGATAGTCGATTACATCGTACTTGTGGTTGGAGGGCGCGGTGAAGACCGGGTTGAGGTAGAGCGCGTTGACGCCAAGTTGCTCGACATAATCCAAGTGTTGGGCGATGCCTTGCAGGTCGCCGCCGAAGAAGACCAGCGGGAAGGGGTAGTCGTCGGGCGGCAGCGTGCCCCAGGGGAAGGTCTGCGGGCCATAGCCGCGGTACTCATATTCGTGCGGCTGGGGGTCGTTGCTGGGATCGCCGTTGGCGAAGCGGTCGGGGAAGATCTGGTAGAAGACGCTGCTGTGCAGCCAGGTCGGGGCGTCGTAGTCGGCCAGCAGCTTGAAATCGGCCCCGTCCAGCGGGTCGAAATCGCCCGGCCCGGCCGCGTTCAGCCACCACAGGCCGTCGTCGGCCTCCAGCAGGAAGCGGTAGTGGACCAGCGGCTGGTCGATCGGCAGCTCAGCCTGCCACCAGCGGGCCGGAGGGGCCGCGCCGTCTGGCGTCATGGGGGTGATGGCTTGTTCGCCGTCGGGCTCGGTGCGCACGAAGATGCGGCGGATAGGCGCATCCAGCCCCGTGCGCAGGCGGATCTGCACCGTGTCGCCCAGGCGGGGATAGGGATTGGAGACAAACGCGTCGGAGCCGTCGTGGTGGACGGACTGGAACCAGGCAGGCAGGTAAGGCATGGGGTTGTCTTTCAATTGGGATCGCAGGAGATCTATCTCACGCAAAGGCGCAAAGAACGCAAAGGGGGAAGCGGAGGGGTCTCACGCCAAGGCGCAAAGAACGCAAAGGGGGAGGCGGAGAGGTCTCA
>JAJTXO010000808.1 GCA_021463315.1 Caldilineales bacterium
GGGCCGGTCTCCTGACCGAGCCCGCCGTCTCCACCGCTCGGGCCGGTCTCCAGACCGAGCCCGCTGTCGCCGCCTCCACCGCCACCGCTCGGGCCGGTCTCCAGACCGAGCCCGCCGCCACCGCCGCCACCGCCACCGCTCGGGCCGGTCTCCTGACCGAGCCCGCTGTCGCCGCCGCCACCGCCACCGCTCGGGCCGGTCTCCTGACCGAGCCCGCCGCGCCCCAGACCCAGGACCGATCACCGATCACCGATCACCGATCACCGCTTACCGCTCCCGCCAAGGAACCTGTCATGTCCCAACCCGCCCTGCCAGCCGACGCGCTGGGCCAACTGGCGCAGGTGTTGCAGCAGGCGATGACCAACGCTCAACCTGCAACCCGCACCCTGCAACCCTACGACCGCAACGAGGTCCCGCTGGGCTCGGTGGTGATCAGCGGCACTGGCCTGGGCCTGCCCGGCCCCAACAAGCCGCTGATGGACCCCGACAACGCCCTGCGCATCCTGCGCGGCGAGCAGTTCATCGATCTGATCCCTGAGCGCTTCCGCCAGCGCATCCTGGACAAGCGGATCACCCGCCTGGTCAAGGCCGCGGACGGCGCCGGCAGCTTCCAGGTGATCACCGACCCGGCTGAGGTGCTCAAGCTGGCCGGCCGCTCCGGGCAGTTCGACCTGACCGAGGAGTATGGCGTACCGGCCAAGCTGGTCGAGGCGCTCGACATAACGACCCAATACGCCTTTGCGGCCGGCCTGGACGCGCTGCGCGAGGCGGGCATCCCGCTGGTGCAGACCTGGCGCAAGACCACCACCGGCAAGTTCCTGCCCGACCGCTGGCTGCTGCCCGAGGGGCTTCGCGACGAGACCGGCGTGGTCTTTGCCAGCGCCTTCCCTGGCGGCGATCGTTTCGCTGAGGAGTTCGCCAAGTACTACCAGTGGGAAAACCGGCGCATGCAGCTCGCCATGCTGGAGGATCTGCGCGGCTACACCAGCGACATGCAGACCCTGCAGGAGCTGGGCCGCCGCATCAGCGACCTGCGCGAGCAGATGGAGCGGGAGCCGTACAACTTCGACCGCCGCTTCATCTTCCGCATCCTGAGCATGGGGCATAGCCAGTTCGCCGAGTACATCGGCGCGCGCGGCCCCAATGCCCACGTCAACGCGGCCTGCGCCAGCACCGCGCAGGGCATCGCCCTGGCCGAGGACTGGATCCGCAACGGACGCTGCCGCCGGGTGTTGGTGCTGGGCGGCGACGCCGTGACCAGCGACAACCTGATGGAATGGGTGGGCGCGGGCTTCCTGGCGCTGGGCGCATCGGCCACCGACGATCGGGTGGACGAGGCCGCGCTGCCCTTCGACCGCCGCCGCCACGGCACCATCCTGGGCATGGGCGCCTGCGGCCTGGTGGTGGAGAGCGAAGACGCCGTGCGCGAGCGCGGCATGAGGGGCATCGTCGAGCTGCTGAGCAGCGAGACCATGAACAGCGCCTTCCACGGCTCCCGGCTGGATGTGGATCACATCAGCCAGGTGATGGAGAGCCTGGTGGCCGCGGCCGAGCGGCGCTTCGGCGTCAACCGCTACGCCATGGCCAGCCAGACCGTCTTCATGTCCCACGAGACCTACACCCCGGCGCGCGGCGGCAGCGCTTCGGCCGAGGTGATCGCGCTGCGCAACACCTTCGGCGACGCGGCCAGCGATGTGGTGGTGGCCAACACCAAGGGCTTCACCGGCCATCCCATGGGCGTCGGCGTGGAGGACGTGATCGCGGTCAAGATCCTGGAGTACGGCATCGTTCCCCCCGTGCCCAACTTCAAGGAGGTGGACCCCGATCTGGGCGTGCTGAACCTGAGCCGCGGCGGTCGCTATCCGGTGCAGTATGCGCTGCACCTGGCGGCTGGCTTTGGCTCGCAGATCAGCCTGACCCTGACCCGGCGCATCCCCGGCGGCCTGGACCGCATCGACGACAAGCTGCGCTATCAGCACTGGCTGGACGGCGCCAGCGGCTACGACCGCGCCGAGCTGGAGGTAATCAAGCGCAACCTGCGCATCAAGTCGCTGAGCGGTCCCGGCCGGGCCGCGGCCCCCAGCCCATGGCGCTATGGCTATGGCCCCAGCGTGCGCGCGGCGTCCCCTGGCGACGGCAACGCGGCCGCGTCCTACCATCCACAGCCCATGCCG
>JAJTXO010000809.1 GCA_021463315.1 Caldilineales bacterium
GAACGATGAACGATGAACGATGAACGATGAACGGTGAACGATGAACGATGACCTCTGACTTCTGACCTCTGACTTCTGACTTCTGCCTTCTGACTTCTGCCTTCTGCCTCCACAAGGAGAACACTATGGATCAACAACAGATCGAAACGACGCTGGCGATCACTCAGGCGATGGCCGATGAGTTGACCGACTATCTGATGGGCGACAGCCTGTATCGGCAATTGATGGTCAAGACTCCCAGCGGCGTCCGGCAGCCCAAGATGACGCTCGGCGCGCTGTTGGAGAACGTGCAACTGCTGGGCTGGGAGCGGAATCAGCTCAGCGGACCACAACAGCAGCAACTGGCTGCCATCGAGGAGCGCATCGCCATCGCCCGCGGCGCGTTTGCTGCGCCATGGGGCGCGTTGTTGCGCCGTGAGCTCAAAGCGCTGCTGGACTCGTGGCGCTGGTATCTGGACGATGCCGGCCGCGACGCAGAGGCGCGCGAGCGTTACAGTCAGGAGGCGCACATCCGCACCCGCATCGACATCGTGCAGGCGGAGCTGGCCAGCGATCCGCAGGCTGCGGAGCAACGCCGCGATCTGGGCCAACTGGACGCGCGCTTGCGGCCTATGCTGGGCGGGCGCGGCTTCAGCGGCCCGCGCGGCAGCGAAAACCGCTATCCGGCCAGCCGGGCCTGGTGGCTCTACGGCCAGCCGTCCGTCGATGAGTAGTCGCTGTAGTCTCTAGCCTGTAGGCCACGCTACCAGCGTGGCAGGCGTCCTCCCGCGCGGTGATCGGTCCGGCTGGTAGCCGGACCTACGGGGAGGGTGGGCGGGGCGGCTCGAAGTAGGGGCGCAGCGCGGCTTTGATGGCCTCGTCTGTCACCAGGTGCTCGAAATCGATCCAATCCAGGGCGGGCAGCAGCGCATCGAATTTCGGCGGCGAGGCGCTGCGCGCGACGGCCAGTTTGATGTTGGCTTCGGCTGCCGCGCCATCGCCATGCATGGCCCAGGCCAACCCCAACATCAACATGTCGCCGGTCTGGATCGCGCGTTGTCCGGTGATCGACTCCAGCAGGATGGCCAGCGCGGTGTCCGGCTGCCCGAGCCAGCAGTGCGCGTTTGCCCGCAGCGCAGGGCTATCCAGTTCATCGTCGCGGCGCGTATCTTCGACCAACTGGCGCCACAGATGGCGGGCGCGCACGATATCGCCGCGCTGTTGGGCGATCCAGGCCCGGTAGTAGTCGCCTACGATCGCGGGCAGCCCTTGGCCTTCCAGAACCTGCAAGGCGTCGTCGTACAGGCCTGCCTCCAGGAACATGCGCACCACCATCTCCCGCATTTCCTCGACCTTCTGATCCCACCCACAGGCCAGGTTCCATTCGTGGACAGCCCGTTGCCACTCGCCGCGTGCTTTGAAGAGCTCGAAGCGCACGAGGTGGTACGCTGCCATATGGTCTGCGGCTTCGTCTGGCAGCGCCAGCGGCGCGGCATGATCGCTGGCCATGAGCCCCAGGTCATGGTTTCCGGTTTCCCAGGCCTTTTGAGCCAGCATTCGCCAGAAATTGAAGTTGTTGGGGTTGGACTCAGCCAGCGCTTGCAGGCCATCGATGCCTTCCTGCGGCTGGCCGTATTGAATGCGCAGAACATGCGGCTCGATGGCCCAGCGTTCTCCGTATTCGGTGTGAGTCGACTGGGCCCACAGGCAGTGCGCATCCAGCGCCGGCCAGTCGCCCTGTTGGGCGTAGACCTCGGCCAGCACAATGGAGGCGCCCCACAGCGCGGCGTACAGGTCGCTGCCCGCAAGACGGCGGCGCTCAGGCAGCCGGCTGATTCGGTCGATGATCCGCCGGCAGATGACGGCGGCTGGCTCCAGCTCGCCGCGCCGCAAGAGCCGGTGGGCTTCGTCAACGCGTTCGGCGTAGCTGCCGGATAACTGGAAGGAATCGAGGGTGGGGGAGGGTGTCATGGTGGTAGGTTGGTAGATTGGTAGATTGGTAGATTGGTAGATTGGTAGACAAGTAGATAAGTAGACAAGTAGACAGGTAGACAGGTAGACAAGTAGACAAGTAGGCAGGTAGACAAGTAGACAGGTAGACAGGTAGACAGGTAGACAAGTAGACAGGTAGACAGGTAGGCAGGTAGACAGGTAGACAGGTAGACAGGTAGACAGGTAGACAGGTAGACAGGTA
>JAJTXO010000081.1 GCA_021463315.1 Caldilineales bacterium
CCCGACCTCCGCTGCGGCCGGTCTCCCGACCTCCGCTGCGGCCGGTCTCCTGACCTCCGCTGTGGCCGGTCTCCTGACCTCCGCTGTGGCCGGTCTCCTGACCTCCGCTGTGGCCGGTCTCCTGACCGAGCCACGCCACACCAGCGCCAGCAGCAGAATCGCCGCCACCAGCGCCGCGTGCAGCGTGTAGACCTCGGTGATCACGGCCTGGCTCCACAGAGTCGGCGTCCAGGCGAAGGTCAACGCTCCGACCAGGGCGGCGATGCGCTCGGCGGGCCGGGGCGGGCGCTCCTCCGCTCGACTCTGCACGATCAAGGTCACGGCCAGCAGATAGGTCAGCCCCACGGCCAGGCCGCCAAACAGCGCCGAGAGCAGGGTCACGGCCCGCGCCGGCCCAGCCAGCCCCAGCGCGTCCAGCCCGTGCGACCACAGCCAGCCCAGGATCAGGTAGAGCGGGTAGCCGGTGGGGTGCGACAGGCCGGCCAGCCAGGCGGCAGCCTGCAGCTCGCCGCTGTCGCCGGCCAGCACGCCAGGCGCAGCCATGCGCCCGTAGACCAGCCCGGCCAGCCCGCCGGCCGCCAGCGCCAGCAGAAGATCGGCCCGCGCCGGCCCCGCGCCGCGCGGCCTGCTCACTGCGCGGCCTCCAGGCGCACCCAGTCCACCGCGGCGGACAGATCGCGGCGGTCGGCCGCGATGCGCAGATAGGCGCCCTCCGGGCCGGTCTGCTCCGCGGCCGCGCCGGGGGCCGCGCCCTTGACGCCAACGAAGGCGTGGCCGTGGCCGGGCGTGGCGCGCAGATCGACCGCGCTGCCCAGGCTGGCCAGCGCGGCGATCGCGCGGTCGTTCAGCGCAACGCCGGCCTCGCCGCGCGCCGCGCCCAGCACGATCGCGCCGTTGGGCAGCTTCTCGATGAACTGCGCCATGCGATCGGCCTCGAAGGCGTTGGCGTAGGTGTCGAAACCAGCCACCTCCAGCACCTGGCCGCTGACGGGATCGATGGCGGCCAGGTTGTAGCCGCGCCGGCCGGCCGAGGCGTCGGTGGCCGCGCCTTCGGGCGCGGTGACGGTGATGAAGGCCAGGTCCTGGGCCGCGCCGCCGCTGTTGATCTCGATGTCCACCGGGGCCTGCACGCCCGTGGCGCCGATCAGCCCCTGGCCAGGCAGCACGTCGACGGGCCGGGCGCTGTGGCTGAAGCGCAGGGTGAGCCGGTTCACGCCGGAGCGGGTGGCCTCGGCCGGCGCGCTGAAACGCACTTCCTGCCAGCCGGGCTGCAAGGGCAGCGTTCCCAGATCGACGCCGTTCATCTCGGCCGCCAGCGTCTGCTGCGGCGCGTCGGGATGGGCGAAGGGCTGGACGCGCAGCACGACATCCACCGGCGCCGCGGTCTCGAAGCGCAGCGGCAGGAACAGCTCCGCCTCGCGGCCGTCGACCCAGGCCCCGCTGGCGCCGCCGATGTCGCCCTCGTCCCCGCTCCAGCCGGGGCCGCGGTAGGGATCGGTGTTGCGGCTGCCCAGGTCCAGCTCGAAGGGGAAGGGCACATCGGCCTGCTGCACCGCGTAGATCTGCACGCCGTCCGCGTCCCACACCGGGTTAGGATCCAGCGGGATCACATCCAGCGCGTAGTCCTGCGTGGCCTTCCAGGTGTCGGTGTAGGGGTAGCGGCCAGCCACCGGCGGGTTGATGGCCAGATAGCGCACATTCCACAGCGCCATCAGCTCCGCGGCCGAGGCGCGCGCGGCCTGGTCGGTGGCCTCGTCGGGCGGCTGGTACATCTCGAGGCCGGTGATGGCCCGCAGCAGCGGCAGCCGCTGGAAATACTCGAACTTGAAGGCGGGGTTGCGCGAGGTGTTGCCGCTGAGGATCGGCCGGCCATGCACCGTCTGATACCACTCGACGCGCGTGTCCTCTGCGCCGAAGACGCCAAAGCCGTTGCGCCAGCCCATGGGCAGTTGCAGCAGCGCCCAGTCGCCCGGCTGCTCAGCCAGCGCGGCGTAGGGCGCGGGCACGCGTGCATCGGTCAGCGGCATGGGCGTGGCCAGGTGTTCGAAGAGAACGGCGGCGGACAACAGGATGGCGAGCAGCCATGCCAGGGAGTGGCGTGAGAAGCGCTGCGGGCCGCGCGCTGAGCTGGCTGGCCTGGCCTCGGCCTGCCCGCGAGACCCGGCGACCTTCACCAACAGCCAGGCCGCGCCATAGCCAGCCAGCACGGCCATAGCCTGCAACAGCACCAGGCTGAAACGGTTGGGCGCGCGGAAGCCTTTGACGAAGGGCAGGTAGTGCAGCAGGATGTAGGGCAGCGGCACGGTGACCTGCAGGCCGTCCAGGTCGTACAGCGACTGGCCGTTGATCTGCAACAGCGGTCCCAGCGCCAGCACGAAGGCGATCAGCGCGATCACCAGCCATGCCCGCGCCCGCCGGCCGGCGACGATGGCCCCCAACACGGCCAGCGCCAGCGTGGCATAGCCCACGAAGACGGTGTTGACGTCGCTGAAGCGGCTGGCGCCGGTCTGCACCGCGCGCAGGCTGGCCTCCCAGTCGCCGCTGCCCCACAGCGGATGCAGCTCGGTGGGGGTCACCAGCCCCACCAGATCCGCGCTGAGCTGGTCGGCCATGCCCCAGCCCTCGACGGCGTAGTCGGCGTTTAGCCCCTCGCGCACGGTGGGAATCAGCAGCGGTGCGCTGAGCAAAGCCGCCAGCGCACCGATCAAGGCCAGCAGGCCCAGCCGTCGCCAGACGCCAGGCGCCTCCGCCGGTCGAGTAGGCGCTGCGCCGTATCGAGACCCCTCTCCCTCCGCCGGTCGAGTAGGCGCTGCGCCGTATCGAGACCCTCCCCGACGATAGCCCAACCACCAATCGACCAGCAGCACGCCGGCCATCAGCGCCAGCATCACGCCGAACAGCATGTCGGTGAGCAGACAAAGCGCGCCGAAGAGCCCAGCCATGGCCGCATCGCGGACGCGCCAGCGGTCCAGGGTGCGCACGAAGTAGAGCAGGAAGAAGGGCAGCCACTGGGTGGTGACGATCATATAATGCCCCAGCGCCAGGTAGACCATGCGGCTGGAGGCGAAGGCGTAGACCAGGCCGGCGATGAAGGCGGCGGCAGGAAGGATGAAGGATGAACGATGAGCGCTGAATGGCGGAAAATGCGCTCCACCGCTGACCGTTGAGGGTTCACCGTTGGCTGCCGCTGGGCGCAGCAGGTAGAACGCCAGCAGGAAGGCGCCGTAGCCGGCCAGCGCGGTGGAGGCCAGGTTGACCAGGTTGCTGGCCAGGGGGATGTTGCCGGTGGCCAGGTGGATGGGCAAGGCCAGCGCGGCCGCCACCAGGTTGAAGGTGTACATTACCAGCCCCATGCCCAGGGGATAGAAGATCAGATCGGTGTGCAACGGCGTGCTGAGCTGGTCGATCAGCGCGTGCTTGAAATACCAGATGTTCCAGAGGAAGGTGTACTCGTCGTAGGCCCAGATGTCGCTGCCCGGCACATGCGTGGTGATCTGCGCGGCCAGGGGCCAGGTGAGGGCCACAGCCAGCAGACTGTAGAGCAGCAGCGCCAGCAGATGAATGCGTCGCATGAAGTCGGTCATCCTTGTGGTGCGGTTACTACCCAGGCCAGGGCGACCGAAAGACTTCGGAAGTCGCCGCATCAGGGTGGAACCTGGCCTTTCACCCGAAACTGCGTCCTTTTGAGTGCTGCGGCGACTTCCGAAGTCTTGGGCTGAGCAGTTACGTGGTGCGAGAAAAAAGTCCGGCGGCATCGTACCACAGACCAGGGCTTTGGGCAATCCCAGCGCCGCCAGTCCCAATCCGGCATTGCCTGAAATATGAACTTGAGTACAATAGCGTTCATGGAACCTGTTGTCAATCCCCACGATCGCTTTTTCAAGCAGGTGATGTCGGACCCCGCCATCGCGCGCGACTTCGTCCAGAACTACCTGCCCGCCGATGTGGTCGGGCAGATAGAACTGAGTTCACTGGAGTTGAGCAGCGAGTCCTTTGTAGACGCGGCCCTGCAGGCCCATCACACGGACCTGCTTTTTACGCTCAAGCTGCGCGACGGAGAGGATGGGCTGGCCTATCTGCTGTTCGAGCACAAGAGCTATGCCGATCGCTTGGTGGCTTTCCAGCTTTTGCGTTACCTGGTGCGAGTTTGGGAGCATTCGCTGCGCCAGTACAACCGCTTGGTTCCTGTCGTGCCCGTGGTGGTCTACCACGGCGAGTTCGACTGGCAAGTCAGGCCCGGCTTCCGCTGGCTGGTGCAGGCGCCTGATGCGTTCAAACGCTACGTGCCGGAGTTCGAGTACACGCTGTGTGATCTCACCGGGCTGGGCGATGCCGAAATCCGCGGCGAGATCTTGCTTCGGGTGACCCTGACCGTGCTCAAACATATCTTCCAGGACGATTTCGGGCCGCGGTTCGTGGAAGCGTTGCGGTTGCTCGATAGTCTGGCCCGTCAGCAAACTGGCTTGGAGTATCTTCAGACGCTGTTGCGCTACGTGTCTGTAGGCGCCAAACACGTCACACCGGAACATTTACGAGAGGCAGTAGACCAGGCATTTCCTGAAGGAGACGAAATCATGGCAACGGTTGCTGAACAATGGGTCGAGCAAGGAATGAAACGAGGCTGGCAGCAAGGCATGGAGCAGGGCCTGGAGCGGGGCCTGGAACAGGGCCGCCGCGAGGGCATTCTGGCCAACATTGAGTTCGCTTTGGAACTCAAGTTCGGCGCTGAAGGCACGCTTTTGCTGCCCAACATCTACAAGGTCAGCGACCTCGATGTGTTGCGGGCCGTACAACAGGCCGTCAGAACCGCCTCATCGCTGGATCAGGTTCACGCCGTCCTGCAGTCGCTGTTGCGATGATCTCATCTCCTTCTGCCACACCCCGCCGTCGCGCGGTCGTCGTTACCCCCACGTTCGACGAGAGAGACAATATCGCCGACCTGATCGAGGCTGTGCTGGCCGAGCAGGCGGCCGTCGACGCGTTTGAGATCCACGTGCTGGTGGCCGACAGCCATTCGGCCGACGGCACGCTGGAGATCGTCGCCGCGCTGGCGGGCCAGAACCCGCGTGTCCATCTGTTGGACGTGCAGGAGCGCGGCATCGGCATCGGCCTGTTCCGCGGTTTCCAGCATGCCATCGAGGCGCTGGGCGCCGATGTGCTGATCGAGATGGACGCCGACTTTCAGCACAACCCCGAGGACATCCCCCTCTTCCTGGCCAAGATCGACCAGGGCTACGACGTGGTGGTCGGCTCCCGTTTCGTCGATGGCAGCGTCAACCGGATGCCCTTTTATCGCAAGGTGCTCAGCGTGGGCGCCAACCAGGTCGTGCGCGGCGCATTGGGGCTGCACGGAATCACCGAGATCACCACCTCGTACCGCGCCTTCACTAAGGAAACCTTCCTCAAGGTTGATCCCGCCACCGTGCCCTGGCAGGAAAAATCGTTCATCTTCGTGCCGGTCTTTCTGGTGCGTCTGCTGGAGACCGGGGCGCGGGCCACAGAGATCCCCATGACCATGCATCCGCGCACCCAGGGCTATTCCAAGATGGTCTATTGGCGCTACATTCGCGATATCCTGCTCTTCTCCGCCCGTTCGCGGCTGGGCTTGGAGCCACGGACTGCCGGCGCGCCCGGAGCCGGCCAGGGCGCGGCCGGATGATCACTGATAGCTGATCTGCCCCAGCGGCGCGAAAGGCCCTGGTCCGCCCGCAGGTGCCAGCCAATCCCCGCCGAAGGGGCGCACACCCACCTCCACCGTGAAATTGCCGGGGCTGCCCGGCTGGGGGAGCAACAGATAGTCGTCGGCGATCACCTGGCCCGGCAGCCAGCGATCGGTGCTGTAGCGGCCGCCGGCCGGCGCATGGCTCCACTCGGCCGCCAGCCACCCATCCTGATGCACCAGCCGCAGCGCAGGCCGCAGGTCATGGTCCAGCGGCGCGGCCGCGCGCCACAGCAGACGCACCGGAACCGGCTGCCCCACGGCCAGCGGTTCCCGCGGCAGCTCGACGCCGATCAGCTCCAGATCGCCGAAGCGAGCCAGCGGCGTGATCGCGGCCGCCCCAACCACCTGCATGGGGCGCGGTGGCGCATAGGCCGGCCGCACCACGCCCAGCAGCGCCGCCAGCCCAAAGAGCGTCATTCCCGCAGCAAAGCCCGCCACCAGCCTGCCCTCACCCCATCCCTCTCCCTCCCTTCTTTTCACCCAATCCGCCAGCCCCACCACGCCCATTCCCACCCAGACGGCGATAGCTGACAGCGCCGGCCAGAGCAGGCGCGCCTGGTCGGTGCCCAGCGCGATGGCGCTGTAGCGATAGATGGAGATGAACATCAGCAGCGGAGCCGCGGCCAGAAGCAGCAGGTGGAGGGCCAGTGGGGCTGATGAACGCTGAACGACGAATGCGGAGCGGAGAAAGCGGATGACGCCGACGACGATGAGCAGGGTGAAGAGGGCGGCCAGCGCGTAGGCCCAAGATGGCAGGGCAACCTGGCCGGCCGCAGAGAAGCGGCCCCAGAAGGTGGGATGAAAGCCCTTCACCAGCCACAACGCCTCGACCAGACCCATGGGGCCGACCCGCTGATCAACCGTGGCCCGCACCAGCTCCCAGCCGAAGGGATCGCCGTACAGCCGCCAGTTGCGCAGCCACCAGGGCGCGGCCAGCAGGAGGCCGATGCCGTAGACCAGGGCGAGATGACCTGCGGCGGCAAGCAGCGAGGTGGAACGCGGCGGAGTGGGCAAATCGGGGCCCACCGCCGCCGTGCGGTCCAGCCACCAGACGCCGCCCACAGCCAGCGCGGCCAGCGGCCACAGCGCCAGCGTGCCCACCTTGGCCAGCAGCCCCAGCCCCAGAACCAGCCCCAGCAGCGCGGTCCGCTGCCAGCGCAGGCCGCGCGCGATGATGCTGGCGCAGAGCAGCAGCGCCAGCGCGCCCAGCGCTCCGGCCGCGTTGTCGTTGTTGGCCGAGCCGCTGATGAACAAAAAGCCTGGCAGGCCAGCCAGAAAGGCCGCGGCGACCAGGCCCACGGCCGGCCGGTCTGGAAAGAGTTCCGCGCCCAGCCGCCACGTGGCCCACACAGTCACCGCGCCCAAGGCCACCGACAGCAGGCGCGCCAGATGCATGGCCAGCGCGCCGCCGCGCCAGGGAAAGCTCTCCAGCGTGGTATGGACGAAGAAATTGGGCGGCTTGCCCGGCCCCAGCGGCAGCGCATCGGGATTGGAGCGCAGAAAGGTGAAATCCAGCCCGGTCCAGGCCGTGAGCGCGGCGGCCGCGGCATGGTACAGCGGCGGATGCTTGCTCTGCGTGACCTCAGGTCCCTGCGGCAGGGCGCGCTGCACGCCCAGATAGACGATGTACGCGTAGTGATCGGCCTCGTCCGGCGCCTCGCCCAGGGGCACAGCCGCCGAATAGCCCGCGGCCAGCAGCAGATAGACCAGCAAAATGGCCAGAAAGATGCGCCGCGGCCGCGCGGTCAATCCGCCGCGGGTCGCGCTGGCAGCAGAAAGGTCGGGTTGGTTGGGGGATTCCATAGCTGTCCTGGAGTATACCTGGCTGCGCCGGCGCGGTCAAACGTTACTACTCAGGCCAGTACGACCGAGAGACTTCGGAAGTCGCCGCATCAAGGTTGAACCTGGCCTTGCACCCGAAGCTGCGTCCTGGTGAGTGCTGCGGCGACTTCCGAAGTCTTGGGCTGAGCAGTTACGGTCACACAGCGTCTAGCGCAGCGGCAAGCTCAGCCAGCCCGCATCGTCGCTGCCCGCGACCGCCAGCGGCTGGCCGTCGGCCAGATCGACTACGCGCACGGCCAGGGTGGCGTCCTGCGGCAGGTCGGCCGGCAGCGGCAGGCGGAGCCACGACAGCGCGCGGCTGCCCGGCGTCCATTCGGTGGGGCGATAGGCCAGCTCGCCGCTGGCTTGGGCCAGTTGTTGGCCGCCGCCCGGGGGCAGCCAGCCGACCTGCACCTGCAGGCCCTGGTAGCGGCCCGGCAGCGGCGCGCCCATCTCCCACAGCAACAGCACGGCGGCCGCGCCATCCTCCGGCGGCTCCACCACATGGTAGCCGACCAGGCGAGGGCCGCCGGCAAAGGGGATATCCGCCGGCAGAAAGCCGCTGTGCTCCACCGCGTCGCCCTCCAGGCGATAGACGGCCAGCCCCGCTTCGCCGGCTTCGGCCGCGGGCACGGGCTGCCAGCCGGCCCAGCCTGGCGCCTGCTCCAGGATCGGGTCTGGCCCCGCGTTGGCGGTGAACAGGTAGATGGCCTGGCTGCCGGCCGGCGGCAGCGGCAGCGTGGCGCGGCCGTCGAAGAAATGAACCTGGGGATCGACGTAGGCGAAGAACTGGCTGAGCGGCGCCTGCTGGTGCAGGAAGACGAAGGAGGGATGGCGGTAGAGATCGGCCGACAGAAAGACCTCCTGCCCAGGATGGCTGGCCAGCCAGTCGGCCGCGGCCGCGATATCCCCCTCGAAGGCGTCGAAGGTGTCGGCTGCGTGGGCCCAGCGCTGGAAATAGTCCCGCCAGGCCAGCCCGCCATGCACCAATAGCGTCGCGACCACCAGGCCGGCCGTCAGCCAGAGGAGAGCCCGGCTGGCCGCGGCGCGCGCCCGCAGCAGCAGCTCGCCCAGCGCCAGCGCGGGGAAGAAGTAGACGCCGGGAATCACCCCCATGACCCGCGGCAGGGCCGGGGAACGATCCACGGCCAGCCAGCCAGGCAGCAGCATCACCAGGAACCAGAGCAGCAGGAAGAGCAGACGAGCGCCCTGCGTCGCGCGGGCCGGCGGCCGGCGACGTTGCAGCCCGGCCAGCGTCAGCGCCAGGCAGAGGATCAACCCGGCCACCGCCAGCGCGGCGGTCAATGGGTCGAACACGGCCCGGCCAGGCAGGTTGAAGAAGGGCGCACTGTCGCCGGCGCCGGGCACGAAGAACTGGAGCAGATTGGCTGTCCCTGCCTGGATGATCGCGGCCAGCGAATCGCTGCTGCTGAGGCCGGGCGCGAAGGCCGACACCACGCCGGCGCGCTGGGTGAAGCTGCCGGGATGGCGCAGGAAATAGAGGCCCAGCGGCGCGAAGACCAGCAGCGCCACGCCGTACAGCCCCACCAGCGGCCAGAACGCCCGGCGCAGCAGAGATTGACCGGGGTCAACAACGCTGTCAGGCGTCTGCGCGGGCCGGGCCAGCGCCAGATAGCCCGCCTGGAGCAGCAGATAGATCCCCAGAAAGACCGGAAAGAGCCGGCTGATGCTGTAGAAATGGACGCTCAGCCCCAGGAAGAGACCGGAGAGCAGGAACCAGGGCCAGGCCGCCCGCGCGCCTGAGCGCTGCGTCGCGTTGGCCGCGCGCCAGAAGGCGGCGAAGGCCAGCGCGGCCAACAGCGGGGTGAAGATCAGCCGCTCGGCGTAGCGGCTGGTGTAGACGTGCCAGAAGCTGGTGCTCAGGAAGAGCGCGGCCAGCAGCGGAACCAGCGCGCCGCGGTAGCGGGTGTCCGCCAGCAGCTCCCGTCCCAGCCAGTAGGTGGCCAGCGCCGTGGCAATCCCTGCCAGCGCGGCCGGGATGCGCAGCGCCAGCGCCGTGGGCCCCCAAAGCTGGATGCCGCTGGCGAAGAGCAGCATGGCCAGCCCCTCGCGGCCGTAGTTGGCTGGGTAGAAGAGGCTGGCCCGGCCGGCCAGCGCATCCAGCGCGTCCAGGCCGTTGACCGCCTCGTCGCCGAACAGGCCGGGCGGGACGCTGGCCAACTGCCAGAAGCGATAGATAGCCGCTACGGCCAGGATGAGCAGCAGGGCCAGCGCGTCCCGTTGGCGGATGGAAAGCTGAGAGAAACGGCGGGTGATGGACACGTGCGGCAGTATACCGCAGGTGCGCTGGCGGGCCAATTGTACCGGCGGGCACGGTCAGGAGACCGGCCCGAGCACGGTCAGGAGACCAGCGGGCACGGTCAGGAGACCGGCCCGAGCATCGATGTCCTAGCGAAAGCCCAGCCCCCGCTCCTTCATGCTGACGAAGCGCTGCCGGCCGATGATCAGGTGATCCAGCACGTCGATGTTGAGCAGGCTGCCCGCCTCGACCATCTGGCGCGTGATCTGCACATCCTCCGGGCTGGGGGTGGGATCGCCGCTGGGGTGGTTATGCACCACGATCATGGCCGCGCTGTTGGCGCGGATCGCCTCGCGAAAGACCTCGCCCACCCGCACCGAGGCCGCGTTCAGCGAGCCGATGTAGATGGTGGGGATGCTGATCACCCGGTTGCGCGTATCCAGCAGCACCGTGCGCAGATGCTCCTGGCTGAGCAGCGACAGCTCGGCCATCAGCAGGTTGGCCGCGTCGGCTGGCTGGCGGATCTGCGGCCGTTCATGGGGCGCGGCCACCAACAGCCGCCGGCCCAGCTCCAGCGCAGCCTTGATCTGGATCGCCTTGGCCTCGCCCACCCCTTTGTCCTGGCACAGCTCAGCGATGGTGGCCTGGGCCATGCCGGGCAGGCCGTCGTGGCGGGCCAGCAGCTTCTCGGCTACGCGCACCACGTTCTCGCCGCTGGTGCCGACGCGCAGGATGATAGCCAGCAGCTCGGCCGTGCTCAGCGCGCTGGCGCCGTAGTGCAGCAGCCGCTCGCGTGGCCGTTCCCCCGTGGGCAGATCGCGGATCATGGGACGATATTCGACGCGTTCGTTTTCGGACATGGAGGGCTCCCTTCGCTGCGCAGCCGGGTAAAGTTGCCGGGAAAGATGCCATCTT
>JAJTXO010000810.1 GCA_021463315.1 Caldilineales bacterium
ACGAGCACATCGGCGCCGTCGCGGCACAGGCGCCACGCGGCGGTGGAACCCGCCGGACCGCCACCCACGACCAGCACGTCGCAACTGCGCACCGGGCCCGGCTCAGTCGCGGTAGATCCCGGCGCGCGTCATGGGAACGGCATTGCTCTCGCCGGGCGCGAACAGGATCTGGAAGAGTTGCAGCGAACCGGTGGTGAATGCCGCGGTGGAGCCGGCCAGGTACAGGCGCCACATGCGCACGAAGCGCTCATCGAACATGGCCTCGACCTCATCGCGTGCATTCTCAAACTGCGCCAGCCAGTCGCGCAGCGTCCGGGCGTAGTGCAGGCGCAGGTTCTCCACATCGAGCACGGACAGGTTCCAGGGTTCGAAGATCTCCATCATCTCGCGCAACGACGGCGGATAGGCGCCGGGGAAGATGCGTCTGGTCGCCCATGCGTCGAACGGCTTGGGCTGGTTGCGACCGATCGAGTGGATGAGGCCGCGGCCCCGGCCGCTCCCCCCGTCGTGCTGGCGCTGGACCTGGACATCGCGTCCACCGACCCGCTGCTGGCCTTTCTGCACGCCAGCAACGGCGCGCTGGACCTGAGCCGGCTCACCCTCGACTCGCCAGCGCTGGAGCGCCTGCGCGCGGCCGGCGCCACGGTGATCGCGCCGCTGTTCAGCCAGGGCGAGCTGATCGGCGTGATCAACCTGGGCGAGCGGCGCAGCGAGCAGGAGTATACCAGCGACGACCGCAAGCTGCTGGACGATCTCTCCTCGCAGGCCGCGCCGGCCGTGCGCGTGGCGCAACTGGTGCGCCAGCAGCGCCAGGAGGCGCGCGAGCGGGAGCGTATCGAGCAGGAGCTCAAGGTGGCCCGGCTGATCCAGCAGACGCTGCTGCCGCGCGACGTGCCGCATGTGGACGGCTGGGACGTGGCGGCCTACTACCAGCCGGCGAGGGAGGTGGGCGGCGACTTCTATGATTTCCACTACTTCGACGACGGCCGCATCGGCATCGTGATCGGCGACGTGACCGACAAGGGGGTGCCGGCTGCGTTGGTGATGGCCACCACCCGCACGCTGCTGCGCGCGGCCAGCGAGCGGCTGATCTCGCCCGGCGCGGTGCTGGAGCGGGTCAACGAGCTGCTGATCGACGACATCCCGCCGCGCATGTTCGTCACCTGCCTCTACGCCCTGCTGGACCCGGCCAGCGGCCGCCTGCAGTTCGCCAACGCGGGCCACGATCTGCCTTTTCACCGCAGCGCCGAGGGCGTTCACGAGATGCGGGCCACCGGTATGCCGTTGGGCCTGCTGCCCGGCATGGGCTACGAGGAAAGGGAGATCACCCTGGCCCCCGGCGACAACGTCTTCTTCTACAGCGACGGCCTGGCTGAGGCGCACAGTCCCAGCGGTGAGATGTACGGCTTTCCGCGCGTGCAGGCGCTGCTGGACGGTTGCCAGGGCCAGGACGACCTGATCGCCGGCGCGCTGGACAGCCTGGCTGGCTTCACCGGCGCCGGCTGGGAGCAGGAGGACGACGTCACCCTGGTCACTTTGCACCGCGCCGTTCGTAGTGACGACTTTAGTCCTCCCTCTGCCGCCGACTGGCGCACTCTGGCTCAAATCGAGATCGCCAGCCAGCCGGGCAACGAGCGCCAGGCGGCCGAGCAGGTGGCCGTGGCCGTGGCCGATGCCCTGCCGCCTGCTCGCCTGGAGCGGCTCAAGACCGCGGTGGCCGAGGCAACCATGAACGCCATGGAGCACGGCAACAAGTATCAGCCCGACATGCCGGTGCGCATCCAGGTGGACGAGGCGCCGGCCGCGGTGCGGGTGCGCATCGTCGACCAGGGCGGCGGCCAGTTTCTGGGGGAGGCCGAGGCGCCCGACCTGGACGCCAAGCTGGCTGGCCTGCAGTCGCCGCGCGGCTGGGGCCTCTTCCTGATCCAGGCCATGGTGGACGAGATGAATGTACACAGCGACGACCGGCATCACACGGTGGAGCTGATCATGAATCGGCCCTCAGACTTCGGAAGTCGCCGAGAAGTGTGAGCGTGAGAGTTCGTTGCGAGTAAGCCAGTCTGGCCTGAGCCGGCGACTTCCGAAGTCTCGGGCTGAGAGACTGGGGTCAGACTTCGGAAGTCGCCGAGAAGTGTGAGCGTGAGAGTTCGTTGCGAGTAAGCCAGTCTGGC
>JAJTXO010000811.1 GCA_021463315.1 Caldilineales bacterium
AGGTGTGCCGACTACCTCGCCGCGCTGGATCCTTCGGCGACCTTCAGGACAGGCCTCGAAGGAGACGTCGCGTAGGGCCCAGAGTTCGTCCGAATGGGAATTGGTAGATTGGGGATTGGTAGATTGGTGGCCGCGGCGGAACATGCCCGTCAGCGCGTCGCGCAGGCTTGCACTGAGGCTTGGCGCAGTGGTGTCGGGCCGCTGCTGCAGTGCGCCCAGGTGGCCTGCCCTGGCTGAAAGCTCAGGGTAGAGTTTGCTGATCCTTCGGCCAGGCTCAGGACAGGGGTTCTCCACGCGGATGGCGATGTTGGGCATGGCATCTTGGTCAGGCAACATCCAGTTGCAGGCGATCGAGTAAGCGTTGCACCGTGATGGTTTCGATCCCTCGCGCACGCAGAACATTATGATTCTGGGTCTTAGCAGGACTTCTTGCAGCTCGTCCCATGGTCAGCAGGCGTGTGTTCGTGCCAGGTGATGATCATGCCGGCAAACCATGCCAATCATCAGAAATCATCAGACAATCGTCAGATGGCAGGCAAATAGTGGGTGCTTCGGCCCTTGCCCTCTCGCCGGATCAAGTTTCTCTCCAGCAACTCCGACAGGTCTCGATGTGCTGTGTCATAGCTCACATCGGCTAGAGCCTGATACTCGCGATTGGTGATCCGTCCGTGCGAATTGAGATACAGCATCGCTTCCACCTGTCGCTCGTTTAGTTCAAGCGTCCACGCAGGACGCGCCTGGATTTCTGTCATGAACTGCTCGCCAGGCCCCATCAGCGTCACTCGAAATTCACTGCCTATCTCCTCGAACCGTGGTCGAGGCAGGGCGTGCGCTTCCATCGCTACGGCTATGCGCCGGATGCCTGTACCCAACCGCTCGATGTAACGACTGCCCAGGTCACGCAACACACCCACGATGATGGGATTGCGCTGCACGGACTGTGGCTCCAGGCGCCGCATCTTTTCCAACGAGACGCCAGGCGGCAACGTTCCGGGGCTATAGACTTCGATGCGGTCGTCGAACATGAAGACCCGGATGTGCTGTCCGCGCCGGCTGTAGTCTCTGTGCACCACGGCGTTGACGATGGCTTCCCGCACGGCTTCGGCCGGGTATTCGCGATACTCGACCCCTGCAAAGCCCTCGATCCGCCGGCCGATCTTCATGTGGCGATAGACGAACTGCTCGGCGTCGTCCACCAGTTGGTACAGCGGGCCGCGCAGGTCGCGGCGGTCGATGTAGCTGACGACGTCGACGCCCTTGAATCGCACGCAGGCGACCTCAGCTTGAGTGATCAAACGCTGTGGGTCTTCGGCAAAAAGCGCTACCCCGGCATGGGTCGGCGCAAACTCTTCTCCTTGCTGCACCAGGCAGCCCAGGCTGCGCAGCAATTCTGTACTCGACAACATCAAGCGTTGCCCGCTGGTTGTCTCCCGCTGCCGGATGTAGGCCGCAACCAGTCGCTCTGAAAGGTCGGCCAAGGTTGCGCCACGACAGGGCAGCGCCTCGAAGCCTCCTTCGCTTCCCTCGACGTACAGTCGTCGCACTTCCTCGTCCTGGGCTTCCCGATTGCTGGAGCCGATGCGCACATAGGGACGCGTTTCACCGCTGGCCAGATAGGGCTTATGCGCGCCCTGGGGGCACGTTACCACCACAAACTCTTTACCCTGAGATGAGAGAACCTCGATAGCCGGCATGACGTCCAGGGAACAACGCGCCCGGAGAATGTTCACGATCCCGCCCTCGATCCCTTCTGGGTTAGTCACCCCGACTCGCTGTCGCGTCTCATCCTCCACACCGAAAATGATTGTGCCACCGCGGGTATTGTAGAAGGCGGTAACCAGCTTGGCGAGGTCGGAGGAAGCCGGCATCTCGCGCTTGAACTCCAGCGTCTCGCCCTCTCGCTGGCCCAGCAGGCGTTCGAACTCCTCAGGCGTCAAGATGTTACTCATCTTTCATCTTCGGCGAAGGCCATGATCTCGTCGAACTGGCGGGCGATCTCGGCGGTCGGTTGCGGCGCCGGTGCGCCAGGGCGCCGGTCAGCGCGTCGCGCAGGCCTGCACTGAGGCTTGGCGAAGTGGTGTCGTGGCGCTGCTGCAACGCGCCGATGTGGCCTGCCCTGGCTGAAAGCTCAGGGCCCGCCCTGGCTGAAAGCTAA
>JAJTXO010000812.1 GCA_021463315.1 Caldilineales bacterium
GCGTCTCGTGATACAGTCCCTCCCACAGCTTGAGCGTGCAGGTGGGGGCCTTGGCCGCGAACTCCTGGCTGGCCTGGTGCGAGGTCAGGCGGTCGGCGGCGCCGTGCATCAGCAGCAGGGGGAGGGGAAACTGGCCCGCGTGGGCAATGGCCCACTCTCCCTGGCTCAGCAACTCCATCCCCAGGCGGGCAGACAGGCGATCATGCACCAGCGGGTCGGCCTGGTAGGCTGCGATCACAGCCGGATCGCGCGACAGCGCGGCCAGCTCCAGCCCATTGGGCATGGTGAAGGCCGGATACAGCCGGTTCATGATCTTGCCCGCGGCCAGTTGCAGCGCCGGCGGCTTGAAGGCCGTGCGCAGGCCGGGGCTGGTGGAGATCACCCCGGCCAGATCGGCGCTGCGGCGCAAGGCGTAGTTGATCACCTCGTTGCCGCCGAGGCTGTGGCCGTAGAGGAAGCGCGGCCGGCCGGGGAAGCGCTGCTCCGCCTGAGCCAGCAGTCGATCGATGTCGGCCATCAGCGCCTCGTAGGAGGGGATGACCCCACGCTGGCCGCCGGAGCGGCCATGCCCGCGCTGGTCGCAGGCCAGCACCGCGTAGCCGGCCTCGTTCAGCGCCGCGGCCACGTGGGCGTAGCGTCCGCAGTGCTCGCCCAGGCCATGCACCAGGCAGACCACGGCCCGCGGCTCGGTGTCAGGCTGCCAGCAGCGGCCCACCAGAGCCAGGCCGTCGGCCGATTGCCAGGTTACGTCGGTTTGTTGCATGGTCAAGTCCTGTGCGTAGACCTTCAAGGTTGCGGAAAACCTTGAAGGTCATGCGGTAGTAAACACAGACCTTCAAGGTTTCAGAAAACCTTGAAGGTCTCGCGTTTTGCGGGAAGGTCTCGCGGTGCGGGCTCTTCTACGCGCCCGACCGCGCGGCCAACTGACGGTCGATCATGAACAGCGCGGCCGGCGAGTCGCCCACCATCTGGAGCTGGGCCACGATGGCGCTGGCGGTCTTCTCCTCCTCCACCTGCTCATCGATGAACCATTGCAGCATGATCTGGGTGGGATAGTCGCCTTCCTTCACGGCTAAGGCGTACAGGTCGTGGATCGATTTCGTCACCTTCTGCTCATGCGCGTACGAGGCCTGGAAGACGGCCAGGGGCGACGCAAAGGTGGCCGGCGGCGCGTCGATGGCCTGCAAGACAACCCGGCCGCCGCGGTCATGGATGAACTCGAAGATCTTCAGTGCGTGCGCCTGCTCCTCGCTGGCCTGCTGGTGCATCCAGTTGGCCGAGCCGGGCAGGTTCTCGGCCTCGAAGTAGGCCGCCATGCTGAGATAGATGTACGCGGAGTGGAATTCCTTCTGGATCTGGTCATTGAGCGCTTGTTCAACAGTGGGGTTCAACATCGTCGTCATTCTCCTATGGACTGATTAGGGCGCCTGGGGCGTCGGTTGCGGAGTCGGTTTGCGGCGGCCGGGTGTTGCCAACCGCGCCGGCATTATAGCACATCTGAGGGCAGCCGTCGAACAGCGGTTGTAAGATATGGACTTCGGTTGGCGCAGCATTGATTTCGCCTGGCGGCGATTTTGACAGATCTCAGGTCGCGTGGTAGAGTGCTGCCGTTGGTCAAATTCATGCACAGCGAGCACGATTCGATGAAACGGCAAAGACATTTCTCCGTAACCGCGCAACAGAATAACGCAGGAGCGCCCCGCTCCCGGCGCGGCTTTGCCATGGCCTTGAGGGATAGACACGCGTAGTGTCACTCTGATTTCCCCTTGTGTTCCAGCGAGCCGTCCATCACCGGCTCGCTTTTTTTGTTCCTGTACACGTTGCGTGGGTATCTTTTTTGGCGATGTAGCTCAGTGGAAGAGCGCTTATTGATCCTCCCCGATCTTTGCCTGGCAACGGGCCGCTGGTGAGGGTTATCCTTTACACGGAGAGGTCGCAGGTTCGATTCCTGCCATCGCCACCATGGCGGGCCGAAGCGTTTGGATTATCAATCGAAAAATAGCCAAGCGCGCAACTTGCCCGCCATAACTCTTTGGTCCAGGAGGTCACATCATGACAAACTATCTGAAGCACGCCTACAGCCGCAAGCAGACGTCGCAACGGCTGCCGATTCCTGGTACAAACCAGGTATCCAACAGCGCGGGCGGTTTCG
>JAJTXO010000813.1 GCA_021463315.1 Caldilineales bacterium
AGGCGGGCTACATCGTGCGCGCCTTCCAGATGATGCGCAACTGGGGCTGGGTCGGCCCGGCCTTCCTGTGGAACCTGAACTACAACATCTCCCATCCTGGCAGCGAGCTGGCGCAGTTCGGCATCCAAGGCCGCGCGGCCCAGGGCGCCATCCGCGACGCACGCGCCAATGGAACGTTGCCGTAACCCGTAACACGTAATGCGTAACCCGGAGCAGGTGCGATGTCTGTCTGGGTATGCACTGCTTATCACGCGCACTCCAAAATCGACAAAGCAGTCCGCTCTTCCGGGTTACGAGTTACGCATTACGAGTTACGTCTCCGCTGCCAGCCAACACATTCGAGGTCAAACACCTGTATGCCTAAACGAATCGCCTGCCTGCTCATCGTGGCCCTGCTGCTGAGCGCCTGTGGGCCAGCCGCGCCGGGACCTACGCCGACGCCAACTAAGACCGTCACGCCGCCAGCCACGGCCGAACAGCCCACGGCCGCGCCGACCGACACCGTGGCCGCGGCCACCGATACCCCAGCGCCGGTGGAGCAGCCCACCGACACGCCAGCGGCTGCGCTGGAGACGCCGACCCTGGCCGAGCAGCCCACCGACACCCCCGCGCCCGCGCCCACCAACACCACCGCGCCGCGGCCGGTGGCCAGCGGCCAGATGGCCTCGCCCGACTACGGCGCGCAGGCCTTCCTTTGGTGGCGCGAGGACGTAGCTGACCGGGATCTGACGCTGATGCGCAACGCCGGCTTCCGCTGGGTCAAGCAGTGGTTTGCCTGGAACGACATCGAGGGCGCGGGCCGCGGGCAATACGACTGGAGCATCCCCGACCGCATCGTGCAGCAGGCTGAAGACCATGGCCTGAACCTGTTGGTGCGCGTCGACCGGGAGCCAGCCTGGGCTGGCCCGCCGCCGCAGAACAACGCCGCGTTCCAGGAGTTCCTGGCCGGGATCGCCACGCGCTACAAAGGCCGGATCGATGCCATCCAGATCTGGAACGAGCCGAACCTGGCGCGCGAGTGGGGCAACAAGGCGCCCAACGCGGCCGAATATGCCCAGATGCTGCGCGACTCCTATCGCACCATCAAGTCCATCGACCCCAACATGGTGGTTGTGACGGCCGGCATGGCCCCCACCGGCACCTGCTGCGACATCGCCAAGCCCGACGACCAGTTCTACCGCGAGATGTACGCGGCCATGGGGGGCAACTCCGACGGCTACTTCGACATGCTGGGCGTCCACGGCGCGGGCTTCGCGGCGCCGCCCGAGGTCTCGCCCGACGAGACGGCCGCCAACGAGGAGCAGTTCGGCGGCGAGCGTTTCTTCGCCTTCCGCCGCATCGAGGACATCCGCCAGATCATGGTGCAGAACGGCGACGCGGACAAGCGGGTGGTGGTGCTGGAGTTTGGCTGGACCACCGACCCGCGGTCGGAGACCGACTACTACTGGCACGGCGGCGGCGCGGGGATCGACGCCAACATCCAGGGCGACTACCTGGTGCGCGCCTACCAGTACGCCAAAGCCAACTGGCAGCCGTGGATCGGCCTGATGAGCCTGATCTACATGCCCGATCTGGACTGGGACCAGAACGACGAGCAGTACTGGTGGTCGATCATGGATCCCAGCCCCATCGACCAACTCCACCTGCGCGCGCCGTTTGTCAAGCTGTGCCTCTACTTCAACGAGCAGCAGGGCCTGCCGCGCTGCCAGTATGCGCCGCAGTAGCATTCACTCGTCTGCGGCCGGATACAAGAGCGGGCAGGTCCAAGGACCTGCCCGCTCTTGCGTTGTTCCCCCACAGAGTTTTTCAGCCCATACGCAGACCGGTTCAGCGCCTGCGAACCTGCACTGAGCGTCGAAGTGTCGCCCGGCTCCGGCACGATGGTGTCAGGCTGCGTGAACCGGCCTGGCGCGCCGTCGTAGAATCTTACGCCATAGACCATCAACCTCGCACCGCTGTCCAGTTGGCCGGTGTCCACTGCGCTGCGGGAGGCTGGCACAGGGTGTGAGCGGTTGGCAAATGGGGCGAGCGGGTGTACAATGGTGGCACACCAGATGATAAGGAGCACAGGATGGCTGAGCAGCAGGACTACGATTCACCGTGGAAAAACATCCTCGACCTGCAGTTCGAGGAGTTCATGGCCTTCTTT
>JAJTXO010000814.1 GCA_021463315.1 Caldilineales bacterium
AGAACCCGGAACGCGGAACGAGCATCTCGGAACCCGGAAAAACAGCCCGCGATTCCGGGTTACGCATTACGCATTACGAGTTACGAATAATGCAGAACCCGGAACTCGTAACGAGCATCTCGGAACCCGGAAAAACAGCCCGCGATTCCGGGTTACGCATTACGCATTACGAGTTACGAATCAAATAACGAACGAGAAAGGCTGCGACCTGACGTTGCGCCCAGCAGCGCCAGGCTAGCGGGCGGCCTTCGATCCACCCCACATGACCCCCCTGCGGGGTGATGGCGGCCAGCAACGCTCCGTTGAGCTGCAACAAGTCGTGGGGAATATCCGCGGCCGGGATCAGGGGATCATCTTCAGCGCGCAGGATCAGCGAGGGAACCTGGATGCCGGGCAGATAGCGCCGCGAGCTGGCGCGGGCGTAGTAGTCCTCCGCGCTGGCGAAGCCGTGCAGGGGCGCGGTCATGGTCTCGTCGATCTCGTGCAGCGACTGGGCCGCCAGCGCGGCCTCCAGGTCGATCAGCGGTCGCAGAAGATCAGCCTTGGCCCGCAGCTTGGCCTGGATGCTGGCCAGGAAGCTGGCTACATAGCGCTGGCTCAAGCCCTGGTTGAGCTGTTCCCCGCCCAAGGCCAGGTCGAAGGGGGGCGAGATGGCCGCGGCCGCGCGCAGGCGGATGGCCATCTCCCCGCCGCGCTCCCCCAGATACTTGAGCAGCATATTGCCGCCCAGCGAGACGCCCACCATGCCCTTGGCCGCGCCGGGAAAGCGGCTGTCCAGCCAGGCATGGGCCAGGGCCACATCGTCGGTGGCGCCGGCATGATAGGAGCGGGCTGTGC
Source organism: Caldilineales bacterium (assembly GCA_021463315.1). Taxonomy (GTDB): domain Bacteria; phylum Chloroflexota; class Anaerolineae; order JAAEKA01; family JAAEKA01; genus JAAEKA01. The sequence goes on from JAJTXO010000814.1 coordinate 838, forward strand.
GGTTGATCTCGCCGCTGCACGAGCGATAGTTCATGCCCGCGCCGCGGATGCCGCGCTGAGCCAGTTGACGGTAGAGCTCCAGCGCATAGGGCCGCCGCGCGTTGCCCTCCAGCCCGTGCAGCAGCAGCACCACCGGCGCATCGGGGGGCAGCTCGACGCCGGCCACCACGGCCAGATCCATATCGATGAAATCGCCGTCGGGGGTGTCGATGCGCGTGCGCTGAAAGGAGACGCCGCGCAGCCATTTCCACGTCGTGGAAAAGAGGGTCTGCGCGTGCGGATTGGCCAGGCCGGCCGCGGGTGTGAACGGCTCGACCTGGAACCCGTCGCCGCGCGGCGCGGCCTTGGGACTCAACCAGGGAAAGGGATCGTCTGGCATAGAAGCGCACGTCTGTCCGGCGTCTGAGGAAGCGCGCCGGCTGGCAGCCAGCGAACTATTGCAGGCGGCGCACGATGGCGATCACCTTGCCGTGGATCTCCACCTGGCTGGCCGGCAGCACGATCGGCTCGTAGTTGGGGTTGGCTGGCTGCAAACGCACCTTGTCCCCCTCCAGGAAGAAGTACTTGAGGGTCGTCTCTTCCCGCTCGGACAGCCAGGCCGCGACCATGTCGCCGTTGTTGGCGGTGGGCTGGGAATTGAGGATCACCAGGTCGCCGCTGTCCACCAGCGCGTCGATCATCGAATCGCCCTGGACGCGCAGCGCATAGACCCCCTCGCTGCGGCTGACCACATCCACGGCCAGGTCCAGGGTATCGGCGGCCTCGACGCTTTCGGGGAAGACGATGATCGGCTGGCCGGCGGCGATGTGGCCCAGGATCGGGATCGCGCGGCCCGGCAGGATGCGCGCCATGGCGTCCTGCATACGGATGCCGCGCGACACCTCCTTGTTGCGCTCGATCAACCCCGCCTCCACCAGCTTGTTGAGGTTGTAGTTGACCACCGAGGTGGAGCTGATGCCCACCGCCTCGCCGATCTCACGAATCGTGGGCGGATACTGGTTTTCCTCGGCAAAGTCACGAATAAAGTTGAGCATGCGCTTCTGACGATCAGAAAGTTCCATAGTGTACCTCGCGGGTGGGGGCTGGGGGGTGGGGACTGGGGGCTGGGGACTGGGGACTGGGGACTGGGATCAGAGGTCAGAGGTCAGAGGTCAGGAGTCACTGATCACCGTTCACTGATCACCGATCACCGGTCACCGATCACCGATCACCGATCCCCGATCACCGAGCCGATCACCGATCACCGAGCAGATCACGGTGGCTTGGGATAGAATATCTGTTCGCAATGATAACACGAACTGTTGTTCTA
>JAJTXO010000815.1 GCA_021463315.1 Caldilineales bacterium
TGGGGAAGACTTCCGAAGTCTTATGGACTGTGAGCCCGTTTTGAACAAACCTGCGCAGACTTCGGAAGTCTCGACCCCGGTTTTTTGAGATGACACTGAACACACCGTAAAGACGATTCTCGCAGCCTGTCGCCCTGAGGCTCGGCGAAGGGTCTCCCTCTTGCCAGGCAAGAGTCCCTTCGCCACCTTCGGTCAGGATGACCCCGTGCAGGAGTCTGAACAAGTTCATGACGCAGCATGTCATGCACAAACAGCGCTCAAATTTGGAGTAAATACTACGCGACTTAATTCCTCTTGCGGTGTATACTATGCAGTGCTTTTTTCCGCTGTCCTGTGACAGCCACGTTTGCCCAGGAGGAATCGATATGAACGATAACAAGACTACCATCGTCGCCGTATACCAGGATGGCGTGTTCGTGCCCCAGGCCGATGTCAGCCATCTGGCCGACGGGACCAGCATCGATATCGAGGTGCCCACTCCCGACGAGTGGGATCTGCTGCTCGATGCGATCAACGCCGAGGATGACCTGGCGCGGGAACTGACCAAGGGCCGCTGGGACGCCCTGGGTTCAGACGCCGAGGGCTGGGTGATCGACAGCGACGAATGGTTGGTGTGGAATCTGGCGGAGGCTCGCGAGCCGGCCGGTATCCTGATCTGACAAACCAGCCGCTGCGGCCGGTCTGTGCGCAGCCGACGAACCTCACTTGGTTCATGGCAGCGCGGCTGGAGATGTTGGTCTGATCCGGCCACAACGGCGACTCCGGAGGTTCCGTCGCCAGAACCTCCGGAGTTTTTTTATGCTAGGATTGATCCCCAAACTGCCGCTCTACTGGTCCTTCCGCCGCTTCGGCTGGCCGAAGATGTACCCGTTCAGCGTAGTCATCAGCATCAGCTTCCGCTGCAACAGCAAATGCCGCACCTGCGACGTGTGGCGCAAGCCCAACGACGATCTGACGTTGGAGGAGTGGGACAAGGTCTTTCAGAAACTGGGGCGCACGCCGGTCTACATGACCTTCACCGGGGGCGAGCCTTTCCTGCGCAACGACCTGGATCAGATGGTGATCAGCGCGTATCAGCATTGCCAGCCGGAGTACATCACCATCCCCACCAACGGGCTGCTGCCCGATCGCGTGCTGGCCCAGGCGGAGAACATCGTGCGCACCTGCCAGAAGGCCCAGGTGGGCATCAACCTGAGCCTGGACGGTGTGGGCGCGGTGCATGACGACATCCGCGGCGTGCCGGGCAACTGGGAACGCTCCATGGAGACCTGGCGGCGGCTGAAGGAGCTGCAGACCCGCTATGCCAACCTGGTGCTGACCATCCACACCGTGATCAGCCGCTTCAACATCCATCTGTTCGAGGAGACCTACGAGGGTCTGCAACAGCTCCAGCCGGACAGCTACATCACCGAGGTCGCCGAGGAGCGGGTGGAACTGGACACGGTGGGCTGGGGCATCACCCCGCTGGCTGAGCAGTACGCGCCGGTGGCCGATTTCCTCAGCGACAAGGCGCACCGGGCCCACGCCAAGGGGATGGCTCGCTTCACCCAGGCCTTCCGCGCCCAGTACTATCAACTGGCCAAGCGCACGCTGTTGGAGCAGACCCAGGTCATCGACTGCTACGCCGGCTGGGCCTCGTGCCAGATCGGCCCCAACGGCGACCTGTGGAGCTGCTGCATCCGCGCCGAGGGCACAGGCAACCTGCGCGACCACGACTACGACCTCGCCCCCATCTGGTTCGGCGCGGAGATGGCCGCGATGCGTCGCTCCATCGCAGCCAAGGAGTGCCACTGCCCCATGGCCAACGCCAGCTACGCCAACATGCTGTTGCACCCGCCGACCTTGGCCAAGGCGGCGCTGGATGTGGTCAAATAGCCCCGCGAGTTGATCGAGCCAAAGCGGAAGCGGTCAATGCCCGCAGGAATCACAGATAAGCCACGTGCTGTGTATAATAAACAGGACGTGGCTTATTTTCTGTTGGAGGTATGGAATGTTCATCAACCGCGAGCAGGAGCTGGCCTTCCTGAATGTCATCCTGAATCGCCAGCATCCCGGTCCAGCGCAGTTCGTTCTCCTCTATGGCCGCCGCCGAGTGGGCAAGACGGCCTTGCTGCGCCATTGGGCTGAGACCAGCCAGACAG
>JAJTXO010000816.1 GCA_021463315.1 Caldilineales bacterium
AGCTGAGGAGCCGGCATCCGTCGGTAAAACTCGATGGGGTGGCAATTCATGCTTATCCGTGGAGTCCGAGCACTCCTTGCAATACGAGCATCACCGCTGAAGGAGCATGGTCATGTCTCCAGGCTGTGTTGGAGGGTTTCGTCCTGATCCATGAAAATGAACTGGCCCGAAGCGATTCAATTCTTGCGCCTAATGCACCCATATGGCTGACTGAGTTTGGATACCTGGTTTACAACGGCCCGCGAAGACCATTCCCTACTCCGACTGCGTTAACAGAGTCGGAAGTCGTCAATCATCTCATGATTCCAATGATTAGTTGGATGCAAAGTGGAGAAACCGGGTACCAAGCGATCGCATGGTATGTTACTATCGATGAAAGCGACTATACAGCCGCAGAGACAGATCTGTTCATGGTGGTAAATGGTCTGTATGTCATCAAAGATCCAGTCGGCAAAGTCTGGGCAACTGCAATCCCTGTAACGACAACTCCTTGATAATAGGTGTGAGCCATGAATCAACGTTCCAAGCTGCTTGCGCTGACGATAGCCACAGTATTGACCCTCAACGATGTGCCCGCGCTCAGGGCTTCAAAAGCCCAGGCGCAAGGGGCGCTGCCAAGCTGCCCCGAGGAAGCGGGTGTAGAATACATCGTCCCATCCCCAAGGTACGGCGAAGACGCCACTCTATTCTGGATCGATTCGTTTGGCAATTCACTGTGGCGCAGCCAGAACGGCGGTCGGAGTTGGCTGCAGATTTTCCGCTACACATCGGATCCGATAACCGTCTTGATCGAGCAGTTTGAGATGATTCCTCATGCTGACGATGTCGGTCTGACGTTGTTCCTTGGTGTCGAGGACTGGACTTATCACACCTATCACCTCTACCAAAGCAACGATTCGGGTGAAACCTGGCAAGAGCGGACGCCAGCGTGTAGCGCCGGCATCTATCCCGATTGTCCGCAGTTCACACTGCGCGCCGCTGGTCGAAGTGACGTTCTCTTTCAACCGCGTCTGTGGTTTTATAGTTGGAGTCCGTTGCCTTTTGGTATCGTGCGGTCCCAAGACGCAGGACAGACATGGGATCTGGTTTGGGCAGAGACCGATGCATGGCAGGTAGCCGCGTCGCCCGACTATGACTACGACCGTACGCTGTTTGCCACTTTGATTGGCCGCAGTGCAACTCTGAACAGCAGCTTTCTCAGCACCAGCGACGGCGGGCAAAACTGGCAGGCTGGCGGACAAGGACTGTGCCAGCAGGACTTCTGGCACTCCGACCTCCAAATCTCGCCAGGATTCCCCCATGACCACACACTGTTGATTGGGCTATACAGGAATTCGTTGTTCAAAAGCCAGGACAGCGGCCAGAGCTGGCGTGCCATCTTTCCAACCGGGCCGGTTCCGATTTGCGACTATTCCTTGACTCATCTCGCGAGCCTTCATCCTCGCTTTGCTCCAGGTTATCCGGACGATCCGACCATCTATCTGGGCGCCAATAACGGGGTCTACGTGAGTTACGATGACGGCGAGCACTGGCTGTTGCTGGTTGAGTCGGGAACAGTTTTTGTTATTTCAATCAGCGCCAACATATCGCCCGCACCCAGCAGTGCATCCCTCGCGAATGCCGACCAAGTGACCAGGACTGTAAAGAGAAACAGCGAACCGGCTACCTTGCACTACGTTTATTTTCCTCAGGTGTATATTCACGGCGCTGGACCAAATATCAAGCCCTATACACTCTTCGTGCGAGCATATCTCAAAGGAACGTACGACGCATACACCTACCGTTCGGACGATGGCGGCGTGAGTTGGCGCTGCATCGAGCCGCCGCGGGTGCAGAAACGAGCCTACCTGCCGATGCTGTTGAAAGCGCAATGACAACCCATTCGCTCGAAATGACGGCCACCCCAACCTGGCCACCGCCTCCCACGCCATCGCCAACTCGGATCAATATGTATACCGGGACACCAGCCAGCACACCGAAGGTTCCGCTGGGCGCACAATGGGCTACATATTCACCGGATCGATTTCCGTCTACGTCGACGCCCGGCCCGTGAGGAGGTGCATTTATGGAAGCGTGGCGCGTCTTGCGTAAGCTAACCGGTGTACTCGTGTGCAGCATGACACTTGTCTTGGCTG
>JAJTXO010000817.1 GCA_021463315.1 Caldilineales bacterium
AGCATCGACCCGGACGCCGCGGCGGAGGCGCTCGGACCGACGCTTTGGCTGCTCGAGCGGGCGAACGACGGCATCAAGCTGACGCAGACCGGCGCCCTGAACCGCGCCCTCGTCCGTGAGTTCGCGGAATGCTGGCCCGGCTGGTGGGAGGCCGACCTGTTCGGACCGCCTCATCGCGAGACCGACGTCAACCACCTCTGGGAGCTGCACCAACTGCTCCGCAGGCTGAAGCTGGTCTACCGAAGGGGAGGCCGGATCGCCACCAGTAAGCGCGGCCGCGCCCTGCAGGCCATGGGCGACAGCGACGGCGCACGCGCAGCCTTCCAGCGCGCGGTCGAGCTCAACAGCAATTACACCGAAGCGCAACAGGCCCTGGCTGAGCTGGATTAAGACAGACCCGCGTCTATGACCCAATCCGATCACCGTTCACCGATCACCGATCACCCTCCCCCCTCCTCGCGTCTGCCCCACATCGTGCGCAACGTGCTGGTGGTGGCCCTCTCCTTTGGACTGGCGGCCGCGGCCGGCCTGGTGCGCAACATGGTCATTGCCGCCCAGTTTGGCATCGGCGCCGACCTGGACGCCTACTACGCGGCCTTCAAGCTGCCCGACCTGCTTTTCACCATCGTGGCCGGCGGTGCGCTGGCCACCGCCTTCATTCCCGTCTTCGCCGACTTCCTGGCCGATGAGGACCGCGCCGGCGCCTGGCGGTTGGCCAGCGCCATCACCAACATCGTCTTCATCGTCGTGACGGTGGCGGCGGTCATCGCCGCCATCCTGGCCCCCTGGCTGGTGCGCGTCGTCATCGCACCCGGCTTCGGCCCGGCCGAGCAGGCGCAGACGGTGCAGGTGATGCGCATCGTGCTGGTCTCCACCGTCATCTTCGGCGTCAGCGCGGTGCAGGGCAGCGTGCTCAACGGCTTCAAGCATTTCTTATTACCCGCGCTGGGCGCAGCGCTCTACCCCGTGGGCATCACCCTGGGCGCGCTCTTGCTGGCCCCCCGCATGGGCATCGCTGGCCTGGCGGTGGGCGCGGTCATCGGCGCCGGCCTTCATCTCCTGATCAAAGTCCCCGGGCTCTTCTACTACGGCTTTCGCTGGTGGCCAGTGCTGGATCTGCGCGGCGTTCACAGCCTGCCGGTGCGCCGCGTCTTCCTCCTGATGGGGCCGCGCATCCTCGATCTGTTCGTCTTCCAGTTCAGCCTCATCATCACCACCAACCTGGCCTCGCGGCTGGGGCCAGGCAGCGTCAGCGCGCTGGAGTGGGGTTGGGACGCCATGCAGCTCCCCGAGACCATCGTCGGCACCGCCTTTGGGCTGGTGGCCTTCCCCACGCTGGCCGAGCTGGCCGCGCGCCACGATCTCGCCCGGCTGCGCAGCACCCTGGCCGAGACGATCCGCTCGGTGGTGGCGCTGACCGTGCCCGCGGCCGTGGGGCTGATCCTGCTGGGCCAGCCGCTGCTCAGCTTCCTCTACCAGCGCGGCCAGTTCGACGCCGCGGCCGTGGACGCGGTCTACGCCACGCTGCGCTTCTTCGCGCTGGGGCTGGTGGGCCACTCGGTGCTGGAGCTGGCCGCGCGCGCCTTCTTCGCCCAGCAGGACACCGTGACGCCGCTGATCATCGCCGCCATCACAGCCGCGCTGGCCATCGGGCTGGGCATCGTGCTGATGGGGCCGCTGGGCGCGGGCGGGCTGGCGCTAGGCAACTCCATCGCCATCACCGTCGAAGTGTTGCTGTTGATGGTGATTCTGCGCAAACGGTGGGGTAGCGTGGAAGGGGGACAGATTTTGCGCTCGCTGCTGCGGGTGTTGCTGGCCAGCGCGGTCATGGCGTTGGCTGTCGCGGGTGCGCTGGCCTGGGCGCAGAGCAGCGACTATAGCGCGCTGGTGCAGTTGCTGGCGGGCGGGGTGGTGGGTGTGCTGGTATACCTGGGTGCTGGCCTGTTGCTGGGCGTGCAGGAATTGCGCCGCCTGCCGGCCGCGCTGTTCGGACGCTGATCGATCCACCATCGCCAGGGCGTCCCGCCCGGCTCCAGCCACCCCGCGATCTTCAGCCAGATCGTCAGGGCGTCCCGCCCGGTTTCCACGGCCACCCCGCGATCTTCAGCCAGATCGTCAGGGCGTCCCGCCC
>JAJTXO010000818.1 GCA_021463315.1 Caldilineales bacterium
CCGCTGCCGCCCGTCTGCTTCGGCCTGCTGGCCGCGGTCAAGTCCTACGAGCTGCTCACCGTCGAGGCCGCCGTCCACGGCGACCGCAACGCCCTCTACCAGGCGCTGCTGGCGCATCCCCTCGGCCCCGCCGTCGAGCAGATACCGGCCGTGCTGGACGATCTGCTGGAGACCAACCGGCGGTTTCTGCCGCGTTTCTGGTGATCGGTGATCGGTGATCACCTCCCCATGAACCCCACCCTTCGCGCGCTTGGCTTCTCTCCCACCGACCGGGTTGTCGTGCTGCACGCCGACGATATCGGCATGTGTCAGGCGACGCTGGCGGCCTACGACGATCTGCTGGCGGCCGGCCTGGCCTCCTCGGCCGCGACGATGGTTCCCTGCCCTTGGTTCAACGGCCTGGCCGAGCAGTGCCGGCGGCGCGCGGGCGATCCACAGATCGATATGGGCGTGCATCTGACCCTGACCAGCGAATGGGACAACTACCGCTGGCGGCCGCTGACCACCAGCGACCCGGCCAGCGGCCTGCTGGACGACGAGGGCTATTTCCCGGCGCGCGCGCTGCCGGTGTATCAGCGCGCCGATCTGGCCGCGGTGCGCATCGAGCTGGCCGCGCAGGTGCAGCGCGCGCTGGCTGCCGGCATCGATGTAACCCACGTGGACAGCCACATGCTGACCCTGTTCCACCCGCGGCTGTTGCCGGCCTACATCGACACAGCGCGACAATTTGGCCTGCCGCCCCTCCTGGTACACATCCCGCCCGGCTGGCAGTCGAACATGGGCTACGACCCCGAGACGATCGCTCTGAGCCGGCGCCTGATCACCGAAGCCGCCGAGGATGGGCTGCCGATCTTCGACTTCTTCGCCGTGCTGTCGTTGGACGATCCTGAGCACAAGCCCGACGAGCTGAACGCGCTGTTGAGCCAGCTCTCGGCCGGCCTGAGCAACATCATCTTCCATCCGGCCGTGGATACGCCTGAGCTGCGGGCTATGGCGCCCGACTGGCGCTGCCGCGTCGCCGACCACGCGCTGTTCAGCGGCGACCTGCTGTCGGGACTGCTGGCCGAGGCGGGCGTGCAGGTCATCGGCTTCCGCGCCCTGCGCGACGCGATGCGTAACGAGTAATGCGTAACCCGTAACCCGTAACCCGGAAACAGCGGGCTTCGCGCAGGCTCCGGGTTACGCATTACGCATTACGCATTACGGCTGACCGATCACCGCTCACCGATCACCGTTCACCGCTCACCGATCACCGCTCACCGATTACCGATCACCATGCACTACTACCTCGGCGTCGACATCGGCGCTACCAAGAGCCATGCCCTGATCGCCGATGAACAGGGCCGCGCGGTCGGCTTTGGCCAGGGCGGCCCCGGCAACCACGAGGTGGTCGGCTATGCCGGGCTGGCCGCCACGTTGCAGCAGATCACCCAGCGCGCGCTGCGCAGCGCAGGCATCGAGCGCGGGCAGATCGCCGGCGCGGGCTTCGGCGTGGCCGGCTATGACTGGCCCTCGGAGCTGCCGCCCACGCTGGAGGCGATCAAGACCCTCGGCCTGACCGCGCCGCTGGAGGTGGTCAACGACACCATCATCGGGCTGGTGGCCGGCGCCGAGGCTGGCTGGGGCGTGGCAGTGATCGCCGGCACCAGCAACAACTGCTGGGGCTGGGACGCCAACCATCGCATCGGCCGCGTGACCGGCAACGGCGGCATGTTCGGCGAGCATGGCGGCTCCGGCGAGCTGGTGCAGGCCGCCATCGCCGCGGTGGCCAAGGCCTGGACCCGACGCGGCCCGGCCACCGCGCTGAGCCAGGCCTTCTGCCAGTTGGTGGGCGCGTCCTCCGACGCCAACCTGCTGGAGGTGCGTCGCTGGATGCCGCTCACTCCGTTGACGGATACGATCCTCGCCGACTGGCCCCGATGGATGACCATTTACGGCAACGTGGTTTTTTATTATCGCGGCTCATTGACTGGCGTGGAGTCCTATAACATGCTGACAGGCGAGCGCAAAGTGTATCCTGTGAGCGTACAGCCTGGCGCGTTGTATGCGATCAGCGAGACCGAGTTTTACCTCGGAGCGACGGGGCTGATCGGCGACCTGTTTTGGTTCTGGAACGGCACGAGTTTCGGGA
>JAJTXO010000819.1 GCA_021463315.1 Caldilineales bacterium
GCCGCGCCAGCCGCGACCAGTCCGCCCTGCGCTGGACTGTCGAAAGGGGAGCCGTGCAGCGGCTGAAACTGGTCCGCCAGCACCCAGCCATAGACTATCATGCCATCAGGAAGTTGAGCTCGCGCAATGCGCATCAGGAAAGCCTCACATTGTTGATCACCAAATGATAAGATAACTCAGCCCAAGACTTCGGAAGTCGCCGCAGCACTCAAGAGGACGCAGGTTGCAGCGACTTCCGAAGTCTTTCGGCCTGCCACAGCCCCTGGGTCAACTCCAGACGCCAGCAGCAGCGCGGACAAACCACAGCCAGATCTGGCCCGGATGCCAGCTCAGGCGCGGCGCGGCACAGGGGACAGCGCAGCAGGTCGGTCCAACTCGCCGTCTCGCTGGGCGCTCCCTGGTCCTGCCGCACCGCGAACACCAGATCATAGTCCAGTTGCCAGGGCATGATCTCGACGCTGGCCGCGCCATGGCTGCGCAACAGCTCGGCCAGCCGAGCGCGGCTGAAGACACGGCCAGGCAGCAGGGCCGCGTCCCGGCCGATGCGGTTGGTGGTCACCAGCAGGCCGCCGGGCTGAACCACCCGCAGCAGCTCGATCAACGCGGCCGCGGGTGCGGGCATGAACTCCAGCGCCTCCAGACAGGCCACCACGGCGAACCGGCTGTCGGCAAAGGGCAAGCGGCTGGCGTCATGGGCCAGCAAAACCACGTCCGGCCAGCCCTGCGCGGCCAGCTTCTGCTGCGCCTGAGCCAGCATGGCCGCGGAGCGATCCAGCGCGACGATGCGACAGCCGCCCGCGCTGGATCGCAGCACGGCCAGCGGCAGTCGCCCGGTGCCTGTGGCCACATCCAGCAGCCAGGGCGGGGAGTGCGCCGGGCTGGTCTGGCCCGCCAGAAAGCGGGCAATGGGCCGCCCAAGGAAGTAGGCCTCGTCATCGTCGTCGAACTGTTTGATCGCGTCGTAGCGCCGCGCCGCGCGGTTGTAAAGAGCGGTCACTGTGCCCGGCCCCAGATAGGCGCCTTCGGTCAGCACCAGCAGCCAGTAGAGCAGCAGCGCCGCGGCCACGCCCCCAGCCAGCGCCGCCAGCCATAGCCAGCCAGGCATCAGCCGATTCCGAAGCCCAGCGCCGCGGCCGAGACCAGAATCGCGGCCAAGGTCCACGGCTGGGCCGCGGCCGGCTGGCGGCCGTTGGCCTGGGCCAGGATCAACAGCGGCGCGGCCGCCAGCAAGCCGACGACACCAGCGGCCAGCATCAGCCGGCTGGCCAGCAGCGTGACCAGCAGGACGCCGAAGCCGGCAGCGGCCATCAACAGACGCGCTGGCCCCCTGGTCGCAGGCAGAGCCGCGCGCGGGGCCAACGCCCACGTCAGCAGGCTATAGCCCAGCATCAGACCCAGCAGCCAGAGTTCCATCGCCGCGGGCGGCCACTGGCCCCGTGCGCCGATAGCCACCCCCAGGGCGAAGGGCAGGGCCGCTACCGTCAGGGCATAGAGCCAGCCGACCAGGGCAGACAGGCCAGCCTGACGAGCGAACATGGCCAGCAACACCAGCACACAGACCACGCCGGTGAGCAGGAGCGCCAGCGGGCTGATGGCCAGCGCCAGCAAGAGCGCCAGACCGGCCAAGGGCGCGCCGGCGCGGGTGATGGCCGCGGCCGCGCCCGGCTCAGGCCAGCCCAACAGACGGCCCGCCGGGCTGGCGGGCTGGATGTAGGGCAGGTTAGGGCGACGCTGCGCCCGATGCAGCGGCCAGCGCCGCGCGGGCGCCAGTTGCCACCACAGCGCACCCCACAGGACCTCGGCCAAGGCCAGCGCCAACAGCAGCGGCAGCCAGGGACCGCGGCCCAGCGCTGGCCCGGCCGCGGCAACCATGCCGGCCAACGCCAGCCAGCCGCCGCTGAGCCGCCAGGGAGAGCCTGCCAGCCAGAGACGCAACGAGACCAACGGGCCAACATCGCGCTCGCCCGCGGCCGCTGCGACCGGCGATGAATCAGACAATGGATGGTAGGTGCTCACAGCAGCGGCGATTATACCATCCCCCCCTCAGTCTACGCAAAGGCCAGCCTGTAGGGCGATCTTACCAGATCGTCCCCCGGTCTGCCCACCCAACACAAAAAAGCGCTCCCGC
>JAJTXO010000082.1 GCA_021463315.1 Caldilineales bacterium
CGCCTCGACCTAGCGGCGCGCCGCGGCCACAGGGAGCGCCACGGCCTCAGCAAGGCCGGCCGCCCGCGCGACCGCGACCTGACGGCGCGCCGCGGCCAGCCGCAGCCGCCGCCGCGCCGGTGCTGCCGGTGGAGATCGAGATCCCCGAGGCGATCACCGTGCGCGATATGGCCGAGTTGATGCAGCGCAGTCCCATCGACATCATCAAGGTGCTGATGAACTACGGCATCATGGCGCCGATCACCCACACCATCGACTTCGACGTGGCCACCATCGTCGGCGAGGAAATGGGGGTCAAGATCAAGCCTATTGCCAAGCCAGAGATGCCTGACCTGGCGGTCGCCGTCCCTGACGCCAACGGCAAGACCAGAACGCTGCGCCAGCGCCTGCTGGATGTGACGCCGGACGAGCGCCTGATCCTGCGGCCGCCGGTGGTAACCGTGTTGGGCCACGTGGATCATGGCAAGACCACGCTGCTGGACGCCATTCGCAAGACCAATGTCGTGGCGCAGGAATCGGGCGGCATCACCCAGCATATCGGCGCCTATCAGGTGGAGCGCGAGGGCCGCAAGATCACCTTCCTGGACACGCCGGGCCATGAGGCGTTCACGGCCATGCGCGCCCGCGGCGCACAGGCCACAGACATCGCCATTCTGGTGGTGGCAGCCGACGACGGCGTGATGCCGCAGACCCGCGAGGCCATCGCCCACGTGCGCGCGGCCGGCGTGCCGATCATCGTGGCGCTGAACAAGGTCGACCGGCCCAACGCCAATCCCGACCGCGTCAAGCAGCAGCTTTCGGACGAAGGGCTGTTGGTGGAAGAGTGGGGCGGCGATGTGATCTGCATCGAGGTGGCAGCCAAGCTCAAGCGCGGCATCGACGAGCTGCTGGAGAATCTGCTGCTGCTGGCCGATGTGGAGGCCTTCAAGGCTGACCCGGAGGGCGCAGCCATCGGCACGGTCATCGAAGGAACCATGGACAAGGCGCGCGGCTCCACCGCGACGCTGCTGGTGCAAAAGGGCACGCTGCACGTCGGCGACGCGCTGCTGGTGGGCAACATCGCCGGCCGCGTGCGCGCGATGTTCGACAGCAATGGCAACCCCCTCGAGGCAGCCACCCCCTCCACCCCGGTGATCGTGCTGGGCCTGCCCGATGTGCCCACGGCTGGCGACACCTTCCAGGTCTACAAGGACGAACGATCGGCGCGCGAGGAGGCGGCTGCCCGCCTGCTGCAAGAGCGACAGCGCGCCGATGCGGTGGTGCGCAAGTCGATCACCCTGGACGATGTGTTTGCCCAGATGCAGGCCGGCAAGGTGAAGGAGCTGCGCCTAATCCTCAAGGCTGACGTGGACGGCTCGCTGGAGCCGATCGTCAACTCGCTGAACCAACTGAGCAGCGACGATCTGCGCATCAAGCTGCTGTACACTGGCACCGGCGACATCAGCGACTCGGATCTGATGTTGGCGGCCGCGTCCAACGCGATCGTCATCGGCTTCAACAATGCGCTGAACCCCACGGCGCAGAAGTCGGAGCTGGCCAACCAGGTGGACGTGCGCACCTACAAGGTGATCTACGAGCTGATCGAGGACATCGACAAGGCGCTCAAGGGCCTGCTGGAGCCGGTCTTCGAGGAACGCACCACCGGCCGGGCTGAGGTGCGCGCCATCTTCCGCATCCCGCGGCGCGGCAAGATCGCCGGCTGCATGGTGCTGGACGGCGAGATCACCCGCAATTCCCAGGTGCGCGTGATGCGCAACGGCGTCAAGCTGATGCAGGGCCGCATCAACTCGCTGAAACGCTTCCAGGAGGACATCACCGAGGTCAAGACCGGCTTCGAGTGCGGCATCGGCATCGAGAACTACGACGACATGAAGGAAGGCGACATTCTGGAGGCGTTCCAGAAGGTGCGCGTCTAGGGCTTCGTGCGGCGGGCCAACCGTTGGTTTCGATAGGGCGACCTACTCAACCAACGGCTGGCGCGTCGGGTATTGTTCAGACGAGTACTATTATGTCTACCAGACGACAACTGCGTGTGGCCGAGCTGCTGCGACAAGAGCTGGCCAGCATGATCATCTTCGACCTGCGTGACCCGCGGCTGGCCTTGGTCAGCGTGACCCGCGTCCAGGTCAGCTCCGACCTGCGCCATGCGGATGTCTACATCAGCAGCCTGGAAGAGGACGCGACGCGGCCCGAGGCGCTGGCCGCGCTGCGCCATGCCAGCGGCCTGCTGCGCAGGGAGCTGGGCAAGCGCACCACCCTGCGCTACGTGCCAGAGCTGGCCTTTCACTTCGACGATGGCCTGATCGAGAGCCAGCGCATGAGCGATCTGCTGGATGATCTGGCCAGCCAGGAGATTGCCTCTTGAAGGCCGAGATCGCCGCTTTCCATGCCCTGCTGGCCGCCAGCCGGCGCATCCTGCTGCTCAGCCACGTCTCTCCCGACGGCGACGCGATCGGTTCGCAGCTCGGCCTGCGGTGGCTGCTGCAAGCGATGGGCCACGATGTGGTGGCGGCCAACCAGGACGGCGTGCCCCAACTGCTGCGCTCGGACCAAATCTTGCCCGGCTGGCAGCAGGTGGTGCAGGCGCCGCTGTCGGCCAAGCACGCGGCCGGCGGCTACGATCTGGTGATCGCGCTGGACTGCAGCGACCTGCCGCGGCTGGGCAAGGTCTATGGCCCGGCGCTGGCCCACGCGCCGCTGGTCAACATCGACCATCACATCACCAACCTGCACTTCGGCGCGGTGAATCTGGTGGACCCGGCCGCCAGCAGCACGGCCGAGATAGTCTGGCGCGTGGCCGATGCGCTGGGCTGGCCCATCAATCCGCAGGCCGCGCAATGCCTGCTGACCGGCATCGTCACCGACACGCGCAGCTTCCGGGTGGGCCATGTGACGCCCGCGCTGCTGGGCGTGGCGCAGCAGTTGATGGAGGCCGGCGCGGCGCTGGCGCCCATCAGCGAGTTGGCGTTGGAGCGGCGCAACGTGGACACCATCTGCCTCTGGGGACAGGCGCTGGCCGCGCTGCGGCTGGAGGAGCGCATCATCTGGACGGCGATCCCGCAGGCCATGCGCCGCGGCTGCAACGGCGTCGAGCAGAGCGATTCCGGCCTGGCCAACTTCATGGTCGGCGCGGAGGAGGCCGATGTGGCGCTGATTCTGACCGAGCGCGAGGACGGCCAGGTGGATGTGGGCATGCGCGCGGCACCCGGCTTCGACGTGGCGCAGGTGGCGCTGGCGCTGGGCGGCGGCGGCCATCCGCGCGCGGCCGGCTGCAGCCTGACGCTGCCGCTGGAGCAGGCCACGGCGCAGGTGCTGGACGCGCTGAAACATTCGCTGGCCCAGCAGCGGGGCGCGCTGGCCGGCTGAAGCCTCGACTCCGTGGTGCTGTATTTGGAGCGACGAGCATGAGCGCTGCCGATCCGACGCCGCTGGGCGGCGTGTTGAACGTGGACAAGCCAGGCGGCTGGACCTCGCACGACGTGGTGAACCGGGTGCGTCGCCTGGCCGGGCTGCGCCAGGTGGGCCATGCTGGCACGCTGGACCCCATGGCCACCGGCGTGCTGGTGGTGTGCCTGGGCCGGGCCACCCGGCTGCTGGAATATCTGACCGGCCAGCCCAAGATCTACCTGGCCGAGGTGACGCTGGGCGTGGCGACCAACACCTACGACGCCGAGGGGGAGATCGTGAGCAGCCGACCCGTGCCGGATCTGAGCGCGGCGCAGATCGAGCAGGCGCTGGCGCCGCTGCGCGGCGAGATCATGCAGCGGCCGCCGGCCTTCTCCGCGCTGAAGCGGGACGGCGTTCCGCTCTACCAGCGGGCGCGCGCCGGCGAGACGCTGGAGATCGCGCCGCGGCCGGCGATGATCTACGAGCTGACCTTGCTGCACGCGGAGGGCCCGACGCTGCACCTGCGGGTGCGCTGCGGGGCTGGAACCTACGTGCGCTCCCTGGCCCACGACCTGGGCCAGGCGCTGGGCTGCGGCGCGCATCTGAGCGCGCTGCGGCGCAGCGCGGTCGGCGCGTTCACCGTTGAAAACGCGCTGACGCTGGAGCAATTGGCCGCAGAGGGCGCGCTGACGGCCACGTTGCAGCCGGCCGACATGGCCGTGGCGCATCTGCCGCGGGTCGACGTGAACGCGGCCGAGGCGACCCGTCTGCTGCACGGCCAGACCCTGGCGTCATCGGCGCCCGATCAGCCCGCGGTGGCGCGCGCCTATGGCCCCGAGGAACGCTTCCTGGGCGTGATTTTCTTCGACCAGCCGCGCCGCGCCTGGCGGCCCGGCAAGATGTTGGCTGGGTCAGATTAGCCATGAGAACCTACCACGCGCTGCCCGAACCACCCCTGCACACTGCCTGCAACCTGGCCATCGGCAATTTCGACGGCGTTCACCTGGGCCATCAGGCGCTGCTGCGCGCCATGAGCGAGGACGCGGCCCGCGCCGGCCGCCAGGCCGGCGTGCTGACCTTCGATCCCCACCCCGCGGCCCTGTTGCGCCCCGACCGCGACCACTCCTATCTGACCACCACGCCGGAGCGGCTGGCGGTGTTTGCCGCCTTGGGGCTGGATTTCACCGTGGTCTACCCCTTCAGCCTGGAGACCGCGGCCACCCCGGCCGCGGAGTTCATCGCCCAGGTGCAGCAGACAACGCAGATGGCGGCGCTGTGGGTGGGGCCAGACTTTGCGTTGGGCCGCAACCGCGAGGGGGATGTGCCGGCCTTGCGGGCCATAGGCGAGGCGCGGGGCTACAGTGTGCATACCATCGAGCCCTTCCAACTGCGCGGCGAGGAGGTGCGCAGCGGCCGCATCCGCAGCTATCTGCTGGCGGGGGATGTGCAGACGGCCAGCCGGCAACTGGACCGGCTGTACCAGGTGAGCGGCCCGGTGGTGATGGGTGCGCAGCGCGGCCGCACGCTGGGCTTTCCCACGGCCAACCTGGCTGTGCCCCAGCAACGGCTGCTGCCGGCCAACGGCGTCTACGCCACCTGGGCGTTGTTGGAGGATGGGCAACGGCTGGCCAGCGTCACCAATGTCGGCGTGCGGCCCAGCTTCGACAACGGCCAGCGCACGGTGGAGAGCTACCTGCTGGACTTCGAGGGCAATCTCTATGGGCGGCCGCTGACGGTGCAGTTTGCTGCGCGGCTGCGGCCTGAGCAACGTTTCGCCAATATCGAGGCGTTGGCCGCGCAGATCCGTCAGGACGCCGCGGCCGCGCGCCAGATCCTGGCAACGGGCTAGGGGGCGAGACGCCCTTTGGATCGTTTTTCCAGGGGACTCATCCATCGGATGCCGGGCTTTAATTTTTCTGAACCAGATCATATAAATTTGACAACGACCTTGGCGTGGATATAATCGCCACATGGTCAGGGCCGCGTCCGGCGCCTGATTTGACGTTTATCCCAGCGAGAAAGGCCCGACCGTGCGCGTACTTTTCATCGAAAAACAGATCGACTACGAGCCACAAGGGATCATGCAGCTCTCCTCCTGCCTGAAGCAGGCAGGGCATGAGACCTTTCTGGCTATCGCTGCGCAGGAAGATGCCGTCCAGATCGCGCGCGAGGTCGAGCCTGACATCGTGGCCTACAGCGTGATGACCGGCTCGCACCAGTACTACTTCGACCTGAACCGCCAGGTGAAGCACGCGCTGAAGGACAAGGCGCCTTTCTCGGTCTTTGGCGGCCCCCACCCCACCTTCTTCCCGGAGATGGTGTCGGAGCCGGGCGTAGATGGCATCTGCGTGGGCGAGGGCGACGAGGCGCTTGTCGATCTGGCCAACTCCCTGGCCAACGGCGGTGTCAAGCCCGACCTGCCCAACTGGTGGCTGAAGCTGGAGGATGAGATCTTGCGCAACCCGGTGCGACCGCTGGTGCAGGATCTGGGCGATCTGCCGCTGCCGGACCGCGGCCTGGTCTATGCCAAGCATGACTACAGCCGCGTCACCCCCATCAAGCATTTCATCGGCTCGCGCGGCTGCCCCTACAACTGCACCTATTGCTTCAACCACGCCTACTACCAGATCTACAGCCGGGAGAAGCGGGGCAATCAGCGCCCGGTGGACCAGATCGTCCAGGAAGCCCAGTGGGTGCGCACGCAGTGGCCCTTGCAGCAGGTGGTTTTCATCGACGACCTGTTCATTATCTACGATGACTGGCTGGAGGAGTTCGCGGACAAATGGCCCAAGGAAGTGGGCTTGCCCTTCTTCGCCAACGTGCGCGCTAACCTGATCGTCAAAGGGCCGCACAAGGTGGAGCTGCTCAAGCGCGCCGGCTGCAGCACGGTCAGCATGGGCGTGGAGGCGGCCAACGACCGCATCCGCGTGCAGTTGCTCAAGCGACGCATGACGCGCGAAGACATGATCAAGGCTGGCAACCTGATCCGCGACGCGGGCATCCACATCACCAGCACCAACATCTTGGGCCTGCCCAGCAGCACGCTGGAGGATGACCTGGACACCATGCGCCTCAACGGCCAGGCGCGCATCAGCTACTCCCATGCCTTCCTCTTCCAGCCTTACCCCGGCACCGAGCTGGGCAAGTTCGCTGAGGATCAGGACTACATGGTGGGCAACTTCGACGACATCAGCGAGATCGCCTGGGAGCGCTCCATCATGGTCTTCGAGAACCCTGAGGAGAAGAGCCAGGTCGAGCATCTGCAGCGCCTGTTTGCCATCGGCGTGGAGTGGCCGCGGCTGGAGCCGCTGATCCGCCGGCTGATCAAGGCGCCGCACAACTTCGTGACCGACACGCTGTACTGGTGGATGCACAAGCTGTTCAAGGGCTATATGATCAAGTCGCGCATTCATCCGGTGAAGATGAGCGCGCGTGACCTGTTCACTGCGGCCAAGCAGTTGATGGCGATCCGGTCGTAACTCGTAATGCGTAACTCGTAACCCGGAATTGCGGGATGTTTTGGTGGCATCAGGATTGGCTGCTGGCGACATGCCGGGTCATTCATTGGCCGATACCGCCCCGCTGGATACCGAATTTACCAACAAGCTGACATTATGTCATGCTGAGGGCCGCCGAAGCATCCCTGGTTTCCTTAATCGGTATGAATGGCGCTGGAGCGTCTTACGCAACTCAGCGTGACAGCGTGTGACTGGATTGAGATATTTCGTAAACACCAGAGATGAATCTAATGAGAGGAAGAATTGCACCATGCGCGTAGCTTTAATCAACCCGCGCTTCCGTCTACCGATCGACACCCGCACCACCGCGCATCTGGGCCTGGCCTATCTGGGCGCCGTCTCGCAGAAGCGGGGCGATACTGTGCGGGTCTTCGACGCTGACATCGAAGAACAGTCCGTCGAACAGTTTGTGCAAGAGTACAAGCCTCATCTGATCGGCATCACCGCCAACACGCCCCAGGTCAAGCAGGCCTGGCGCACGGCCAAGGCGATCAAAGAGGTGCATGACGTGCCCATCGTCATCGGCGGGCCGCATCCCAGCGTTGCCGCTGAGGGGCTGGATTACGAGTCCGTCGAGCGCCCCTATATCGATATTGCGGTGCGCGGCGAGGGCGAAGGTCCCTGGCTGGAGATCTCGAACCGGGTCGAGGATTTTCTGCGCAGCAGCGAGGATACCTCCACAGCCGCGCTGATGGATCCCAACAAACACATCTGGGACGATATGCTGGGGCTGACCTACAAGACCAGCGATGGCCAGGTCTACCGCAACATGGACGCCAAGCCGATCAACGACCTGGACAGCCTGCCCTGGCCGGCCTACAACCTGTTCCGCATGGAGCGCTACACCAACCTGCAGCCGGCCACCGACCATGTGGACGGCGCGCGCAGCTTCAGCATCATGACCAGCCGCGGCTGCCCCTATCGCTGCACCTTCTGTTCCCAGTCGATCATGCCGATCAAATGGCGCGCACGCACGGCAGAAAATGTGATCGAGGAATGGCGGCATCTGGTGCGCGAGCTGGGCGCGGAGGAGATCGGCGTGCTGGACGACAGCGCCAACATCCGGCGGGATCGTCTGATGGTGCTGGCCGACATGCTGATCGCCGAGAAGCTGAACCATGTGCCCTGGATCTTCGTCAACGGCATCCGCGCCAACCTGGCCGACAAGGTGCTGATGACCAAACTAAAGGAGGCCGGCCTGCTGCGCACCGCTTTCGGCGTGGAAACGGGCAACGCCGCGATGATCAAGGCGATCGACAAGCATGTCGACCACGACACCATTCGCCAGGCTTTCAAGAACTGCAAGGAAGTTGGCCTGCAGACCATCGGCTTCTTCATCATCGGCCTGCCGGGCGACACCCGTGAGACCATGCAGGACACCATCGACTTCGCCATCGAACTGGACCCGCTGATCGCCAACTTCAGCATGATGACCCCCTACCCCGGCACCAAGGTCTATGAGATTGTCAAGCGCGAGGGCCGGTTGCTGATGAACGACTGGGAAGACTACGTCTTCTTCGAGCAGAAGGCGCGCTACGAGATGGACGGCATGTCGGCCGAGTTGGTGACGGAGATGTATCGCAAGGCCTACCGCCAGTTCTATCTGCGCCCTGGCCCGATCATGCGCCGCCTGCAAAGCAGGGACTTCTGGTTCAACATACCCCGCAACGTGCGCATCGCCCGCCGCACCTTCTTCAAGAAGCCAGAGAAGACGGAGCTGAAGAAGGTGATCGAGGCGGAGGGGCTGTCGATCTAACTCGTAACTCGTAACCCGTAACCCGGAACCCGGAAAGTCGGCTCTTGCAGCTATAGTTCTCAAATCCGGTTACGTGTTACGTGTTACTCGTTACGTGTTCGTCAGCCCGAATGCGCCATGACAACGGACGAAACATCATGCGAATTTCTCTGATTGGCCCCAAGTGGAACGAAATGATCAACAGCTACCCGCCGCTGGGCCTGGGCTATTTGGCGGGCATCGCCGAGCGGGAAGGGCACGAGGTGCGCATCCATGACTTCGGCCTGCTCCCCTCCCAGCCCATCGAGCAGGACGCCCAAGAGGTGATCGATTTCAAGCCGGACATCGTCGGGCTGACTTCGATGACTACGTCGTACCACTACGTGGAGATGCTGACCGAGCGGCTCAAGGGCGCGCTGAGCGCGCCGGTGATTATCGGTGGCCCGCACGCCACCTCGTTGCCCGAGATCACGCTGGCCAACCCCCACATCGACTATCTGGTCTACGGCGAAGGGGAGTTCGTCTTCCAGGACTTTCTGCGCGCCTGGGAAACGGGCGACCACCGCTGGGACCGAATTCAGGGCCTGTGGTACAAAGAGGATGGCCAGATCATCCCCAGCCACAGCCGCAAGCCAATCGATGATCTGGACTCGCTGCCCCATCCGTCGCGCCATCTGTACGACCTGAGCAAGTATCCGCTGTATGCGCCCAACGGCGAGCAGATGCTCACCGTGCTCAGCAGCCGCGGCTGTCCCTACAACTGCTCCTTCTGCTTCAAGGGCATCGTTGGCCGTTCCTATCACCAACGCAGCCCTGAAAACATCGTGGCGGAGCTGCGCCAGGTCGCCGACACCTACAAGGTGCGCAACTTCTACTTCATCGACGATCTGTTCACCATCGATCTGAAGCGGCTGGAGAAGATTCTGGACTACTTCATCGATCAAAAGCTGGACTATCGCTGGCGCTGCCTGGCGCGGGTCGATCGGGTGTCGCAAGATCTGCTGAAGAAGATGTACCGCGCTGGCTGCCGCCAGATCCACTATGGCATCGAGAGCGGCGACCAGGATGTGCTGCGCCGGACGGCCAAGCATATCGACCTGCAGCAGGTGCGCGACGCCATTCGCTGGACCGAAGAGGCCGGCATCCGCTCCAAAGGCTACTTCATTCTGGGCTTGCCCGGCGACACCGAGGCCACCATGGAGGAGACCATCGAGTTCGCGGCCAGCCTGGAGCTGACCGAGGCTATGTTCTCCATCGCCACCCCCTTCCCGGGCACTGCGCTGTGGAACGAATTGGTGCTGCGCAACCCTGGCATGGCCTACAACGCCGACTTCACCAAGACCTACTATTACAACAACTACACCGCGGAGATTGCCCCCTTCATGAACGTCTCCGAGATCGGGGACGAGGCGCTGAGCGGCATGGCCCAGACCGCGCGCGAGCGCTTCCAGGACGCCAAGGAACAGCGCAAGTTCATCAAGTACTTTGGCCCACAGTGGGGACGCCGCGTCTACCGGGTGGCCCAGCTCAAGCCTGTCAATGCCGCGGCCAAGGTCGCGCTGGACGCGGGGCTGTTCCCCAAGTTCCGCCAGGCGCAGCCGCGCGAGGGCGCGAGCTCATGGGCGTGAGCGCGGTCGGTGAACGGTGATCGGTAATCGGAACAGCTACTGAGTCCGTTTGTCGCTCACCGTTCATCTTTCACCGTTCACCGAATACCTGCCATGACAGAACAACCGACCAACAACTCGGGCAACGGCTCCGGCAATCGCCGGCCGGAACAGCCGCTTTTCAGCGCGTCGCCTAAGATCGATCGCTCGACGACGGCTCGCATCCAGCGGCGGGCCAGTTGGGAATGGAAGCAGCTCCGCCAGAAGGCCATGGCGCCGGTCAAGTGGGCGGCCTATGAGACGGGCCAGACCCGGCTGGTGCCGCCGCCCGACCGGATGTACATCGAGTCCACCAATATCTGCAACCTGGACTGCGTGATGTGTCCCACCGGGTTGAAGCAGGTCAAGCGGCCCAAGGGCTACATGGACTTCGACCTGTTCAAATCGA
>JAJTXO010000820.1 GCA_021463315.1 Caldilineales bacterium
CAATTTTAATTCGGGACATTTACGTTAAGACTGCCCAACTCGGCGCTATTCACAAGCCAATTACGGCTTATCGAAGTCCTTAACTGGCGAAGGTATTGGACTGTGAGCTCGTTTTGAACAAACCTGCGCAGACTTCGGAAGTCTCGCCCCCGGGTTTTTGAGATGATACCCCTTGACCATTTCAAGCCCAATTCCTTGGGCGCGCAGCAGAATAACAGGAGAAGCAAGTAGCTATGACTGATCGGGCGATAGGTTTACTGTTGGTGAATCACGGTTCGCACTCCGCGACCTGGCGCAATACTCTGATGGAACTCGAAACGCGTGTGCGGGATGCCATCCTCGCGGGCGGACACATCAGCGGCATCAAGACCGCTTTCATGGAATACAACGAGCCCTCTATCGCCACCCGGATGAAGGAGTTCGACCAGGAAGGCTTCAGCGATGTGATCATCGTGCCGATCTTCCTCACCATCAGCCCCCACTCGGCGGAGGACATCCCCACCATCCTCGGGCAACTACATGACCCCGAGGTCATCGCCATGCTCGACGAGGAGAAGATCGAGCGCTACACCCCCACTGCCCGCGTGCATATCACCCCCCTGCTCGATTTCTCCAACACCCTGCCCAAGAACGTCCTGCGGCGCTGCCAGGAGCTGTCCCGGCAGCCGGAGAACGAAGGGCTGGTATTGATCGGCTACGGCGACGAGACCTACGACAAGGAATGGGGCGAGCTGTTCAGCCAGGTGGCTGACCACGTGTCCGAGCATATCGGCATCAGCGAGCACAGCTATGGCTGGTGCGGGCATATCGTGCATTACAGCTCCGACGAGACCACCAAAGCGATCAACGCGGTGCTGGCCAAGAAAGATGTCGCCTTGGTGGTGCCGGTGCTGGTGGCCTACGATGAGATGTTCCAGAAGAACATCATCGGCCGCGGCATTGCGCAGTCGGAAGGGAACGGCGCGCGCGTCCTCTACCAGGCCGATGCGATTCTGCACGATCCCGATGTCGATGCGTGGGTGATTCGCATCAGCGGCGAATATGCAGCCAGCCTCGCAGCGTAATTGACGGTCAGGCATCATCTCAAAAAACCGGGGTCGAGACTTCCGAAGTCTTCCCCCTCTATTGAGATGATACACGGTCAGTCGTTCAAACCGGCGGCGGGCGCTTGACTGGCTACAAGCGCCCGCCGCCGGTCGATTCGTCCGGGATGGGCCATGGACTGTGTCCCCCGCACAGCGTACCGCGCATGGATGTCACCGCCTTTCTTAGCCAGCTTCGTCGTCAGCCCTTCTATCAGGGCCAGATCGTGCATCTGGAACAGATCGGCCGGCGCTCGGCCCACTATGGCGCGCTCAGCACGGCGTTGCACCCTGATCTGCAGGCCAGCCTGCGCAGCCAGGGCATCGATCGGCTCTTCAGCCATCAGGCGGAGGCGGTCAACGCGGCGCGCGCCGGCCGGCATCTGGTTGTCGTCACCAGCACAGCCAGCGGCAAGACGCTGTGCTACAACCTGCCGGTGCTAGAGGCGATCCTGGCGCAGCCGATCGCGCGGGCGCTCTATCTCTTCCCCACCAAGGCGCTGGCTCAGGATCAACTGCGCAGCCTGCGGGAGCTGGGCTGCCGCAGCCTGGACAGCGCGCCGCCCGGTTTCGCCTTGCCTGTCACCGTGGCCGCCTACGACGGCGACACTCCCCAGGCCCGCCGCGCCAAGCTGCGCCAGCAGGGTCAGATTGTTCTCACCAATCCCGATATGCTCCATGTGGGGATTCTGCCCAACCACGCGCTGTGGGCCAGCTTCTTTCGCCATCTGCGCTATGTGGTCATCGACGAGGCGCACATCTACCGCGGTGTCTTCGGGTCGCAGGTGGCGTGCGTGCTGCGCCGGCTGCGTCGCGTCGGCGCGCTCTATGGCTGCCAGCCGCAGTTCATCGCGGCCAGCGCCACCATCGCCAACCCTGGCCAGCACATCGCCGCGCTGACCGGGCTGGAGCCGCTGGTGATCGACGACGACGGCAGCCCGGCCGGCCCGCGCAGCTTTGCGCTGTGGAATCCGCCGCTGCTGGCCAGCGGGCGTGGCTCGGTCGGAGACCGGCCACAGCAGGGTGGCTGGGTCGGAGACCGGC
>JAJTXO010000821.1 GCA_021463315.1 Caldilineales bacterium
CTGCCCGAAACGCTGGTCAACCTGTGGCTTGCAGAACGTCTACAAACCGGGGATGCGGTTGCTGCCACGTAACGGTGATAGTGATCGGGGGGTATTGACGTAGTGAACTCATTGCACGAGAATAGGGCTATGATGAAGCCACCCCGTATCGATGCCGTCGAAGCCATTGGTCCGACGCGTTTGCGCATTGCCTGGACCACCGATGAGCGGCTGGAGGTCGATCTGGCCGAACCGATCCAGCGGCTGCAGGCGCTGGGGCCGTTGTGCGATCCGGCTGCCTTGGACCGCGTCCAGGTGGGCGAATGGGGTCACAGCCTGGTGTAGGGCGCTGATGTTGCGCTATGATGTAGCCAATCAAGTTATGAAGGGCGATCTGGAGAATGCGGGCAGGGGGACTGCCGGGCAAAATACAGGATTGAATGTGGGAAAGCATTGACACATATCGATAACTGTTTATACTATCCCATATGACACCCTCTCAAGACCGGCAACGCCTGCTCGACTTCGCCCGCGCGCGCGGTATCTTCAGGGCCAGCGAGGCGGAAGCCGCCGGCATCCACTCCCACTGGCTCTCCCGGCTGACAGCCGAAGGGGAACTGGAACGGGTTACGCGCGGCTGCTATCGTTTGGCCGGCCATGATACCTCCGAGCACCACACCCTGGCAGTCGCGGCTGCCATCGCGCCGGCGGCGGTGGTGTGTTTGCTCTCAGCCCTGCAGTTCCACCAGATCGGCGCCCAGTCGCCGGCGCTGGTGTGGCTGGCTGTCGAGCGTGGCGCGGCTTCTCCCCGCCTCGACTATCCGCCCCTGCGGATCGTCCACTTCTCCGGAGCGGCGTTCACGGCTGGCATCGAACGGCATCACATCGAGGGCCGGGAGGTGCCAGTCTACTCGATCGCCAAGACCGTTGCTGACTGTTTCAAGTATCGCAACAAGATCGGGTTGGATGTGGCGTTGGAGGCCCTGACTGCCGCCTGGCGGCAAAGACGCCTCTCGCTGCCAGAGCTCAACCAATTCGCCGCCATCGATCGCGTGCAGCGCATCATCGATCCGTACGTCGAGGCAATGCTTCAGTGACCCCTCAACCCGCCAATCTGGCTGCGTCTATCCATCAGCGGCTGCTCAGCTACGCAAAAGCGCAGGGAGTCGACTTCAATCTGCTACTGGCGCGCTTTGCCATCGAGCGATTCTTGTACCGGTTGGCAGCGCTGCCCGAAGCGGGTCAGCCTTGCCCTTGGTGTGGTCAGCAGCAGCAATTCCAGATATGATTTTGACAGGTGGCGATCCCGTGAATAAAATAGAAGCATAATGCAACAAGACGCGTCACTGGACACCTCGTTTTGGAACATTGCCGCCCAGATCGGCGTGGTTCCCTATTTGTTCGGCTACTTTAACGTGCATTATTGCGCTGCGGTGGAGCAGGAAATTGTTGCGACTGATCCCAGCGAAACACCCTTGATCTTTCCGCAGGCTATGCTGTTTCGAGTGTTGCAAGAAGATGGCCGGCTGCATCAGGCAGAACCGACCACTTCCGAGCGTCTCTATGGTTTGGGCGAGGCCACGGCGCTGGCGTTGGCTCAGGAACGAGCGTGGATACTCCTGATCAACGATTTCCGACCACTTCAGTTCGCCCAATCTCTGGGAGTCCAGTGTGTGTCTGTGCCAGGCTTTTGCGTCTTGCTATACGCCGACGGAAAGATCACGTTGCCGGCGGTGCTGGGCTACCTGCGCCGATTGGCGCCCATCACCAGTCCGCAACTGATCCGGCAGGCCGAGGCGATAGTAGATCGAGTTGCCGGAGAGCGAGGTGAACTGACATGACAATCGGAGTAGTGACCAAATCAGTACGCTTTCTGCCAGAGGAGTCTGAGGAGTTAGCGAAACTAAGCCAGACGAGCGCTGTTTCAGAGTCCGCCTTGATGAAGCAGTGGATACTCGAGGGGATGCGAGCCAAGAAACTCGAATTCGCCATTCAAGCTTACATGGGACGCAGGACGGATCTGCGCGGCGGAGCGGCCATGGCGGGCATCCCTTACAATCGTTTCCTGCGGGAGGTTCAGGCGCGCAACATCGTCATCCTCGAGAACGAGGAGTTTTTTGATGAGTTGGCCTTCCTGGCAGATGCC
>JAJTXO010000822.1 GCA_021463315.1 Caldilineales bacterium
GCGACGCGACGTTGCGCTCGAAGTAGACCAGGCCGCCCAGGTGCAGATCTCCGATCAGCGCGGCCAGCGGCGGCGTCAGCTCGCTGCCGTCGAAGCCGGCGCACAGCACCTGGCCGGCCTTCTGCGCCAGGGTCATGGCGGCCAGCCTGCCGGCCAGGGTCGGATTCTGGAGGGATGCGTCGGGCATGGCAGCCTAGCCTTTCACCGCGCCGATGCGCAGGCCCTGCATGAAATAGCGCTGGAAGCTGAAGAAGAAGATGATCATCGGGATGGAGGCCAGCGCGGCGCCGGACATCATCAGGCCGTAGTTGGTGCCGAACTCGCTGTTGTAGATGTAGGAGAGGCCCACCTGCAGGGTGAATTTGTCGGGGGTTTGCAGGATCACCAACGGCCAGAGGAAGGCGTTCCAATAGCGCTGGAAGGAGAAGATGGCGGTGACGGCCATGGCCGGCGCGGCCAGCGGCACGATGATGCGGATGAAGGTCTGCCACTCCGACGCGCCATCGATGCGCGCGGCGTCCTCCAGCTCGCTGGGCAGGGTCTGGATGTACTGCTTGAGCAGGAAGATGCCGATCACATCGGCCAGCCCTGGCATCAGGATGCCCGCGAAGGTGTCGACCAGCTTGAGCTTGGAGATCATCAGGTAGAGGGGCACCAGCGTCACCTGCCCAGGGATCATCAGCGCGGCCAGGATCATCCAGAAGAAGACGCGCGAGCCGGGGAACTTGCGCTTGGCGAAGGCGTAGCCGGCCATGGTGTCGAACAGAACGTGGATCGCGGTGCTGATCAGCGCCAGCGCGGCGGTGTTGACGAACCAGAGCGCCATGCGCGGCATGGTGATGGTGGAGCGCAGCAGCTCCAGCTTGCCTTTGCCGCTGAGCTGGATGATGTTGCGGAAGTTCTCCAGGGTCGGCTGGCTGGGGATCAGCTCCGGCGGCAGCTTAACGGTGGCCGAGGCTGGCGTCAGCGCGGTGGCGAACAGCCAGTAGAGCGGGAAGAGGCTGACGATGGCCACCACGGTCAGCAGCAGCATCACCAGCAGGTTGGGCAGCCGGCGGCGCAGTCTGTAGCCAAAGCGGCTCGGTCTTACATGGGGCGTGGAAGGGACGGCTTGGCTCATGATCAATACTCCACGTCGCTGCTCAGGACCCTGAACTGGAAGAAGGAGAAGACGGCGATGATGGCAAAGAGGATCAGCGCCTGCGCGCTGGCCTTGCCGAAGTTGAAGTCACTGAACGCGGTCATGTAGATCAACTGCACGATGGTGGTGGTGCGGTTGATCGGCCCGCCGCCGGTCATGATGTAGACCCGCTCGAAAATCTGGAAGCCGGCGATGGTGTAGATGACCATCAGGTAGAGGGTGGTGGGCTTGAGCAGGGGCACGGTGATGCGCATCCACTTCTGGACGCCGTTGGCCCCCTCCACCTCGGCCGCCTCGTAGAGCTCGCGCGGGATGGCGCCGATGGAGGCGGAGTAGAGCACGACGCCGGTGCCGGGCACTACCAGCACGGTGCTGATGATGATGCTCCACAGCGCCATGTCGGGGTTTTGCAGCCAGAGCACGCGCGGCAGCCCCACCAGCCCCAGCAGATAGTTGAAGAAGCCGTAGTCCGGCTCGAAGATCCAGATCCAGACCAGCGAGATGACGATGATGCTGATCACGTAGGGCAGGTAGAACGCGCCACGAAAGAGGGACTGGACCCGGTTGGCCAGCGGCTGGAGCAGCGCGGCCACCACCAGCGAGCTGACGATCCAGGCTGCGACCACGCAGAAGGCGTAGACGAAGGTGTGCCACATGGAGTCCAGGAAGAGCTGGCTGGCGAAGACACTGCGGAAGTTGTCCAGGCCGACCCAGGTGCTGCCCCGCAGAGTCACCTTCTGGAAGGCCATCATCACCGCGCGCAGCACGGGGTAGCCGATGAAGATGAAGAAGAGGGTCATGCTGGGCGCGATGAAGAAATAGCTCCACTTGTGGCGATGCCAGCCCTTGGCGATGCGCGTGCCCAGCGGCGCGGTGGTTGCACTCATGGGAGGCTCCTTCCTGGGTGATCCGTGATGCGTGATGCGTAATGCGTAACCGGAGAACTGAGCCATGCATCGGGTTGGCTGGCTCGGTCGGTCTTT
>JAJTXO010000823.1 GCA_021463315.1 Caldilineales bacterium
GCGGGTTTCGATACGCTGATTCTGCGCCTGCAAAAGCCGTGTTGTAGACCGCTACTCAACCCGCAGGGCCGTATCGAGACCCGTTTTGCGTAAGTCCTGAAGGTTTTCTGGAGTATCATCTCACAGACTTCGGAAGTCTCGACCCCGGTTTTTTGAGATGACGCGATGCGGCGACTTCCGAAGTCAGCGCGACGCGGGTATAATCGCGCCGATGTTGCGACGCACCTTCCTCGCTATCGACAACTGGCGCTACGCGGCGTTGACGCTGCTGGCTGGCTATGCGTTGGGCATGGCCGGCTGGCAGATGACGCACCGGGCGCTGCTGCCAGCCTACCTGGCCGAAAACCAGTTGACCGCGGCCCAGCGCCTCGATCTGGCGATCTGGCTGCTGGTTGGCATGGTCGTTGCCCTGCCCCTCTGGCTGGCAGCCAGCGCGCTGCTGGCCCGGCTTGCTCCGCCGCCCACCTCGGACGGCCAGTCCGGGGCCATGCCCTTCTGGCTGACGGCCACGGCGCGCCTGAGCGTCGTCCTGTTGGCGTTGCCCTTGCTGCCGCTGCTGGCTGTGCCGGGCATCGAGACGCGCGAACCGGCGCTGGTCTTCTGCCTGATCATCGCCAGCGCGCTGCTGGCAGCCTGCGCCGCGCGGGCCGGGCTAACGCTGCGCAGCCAGCTCCAGACCCCAGATCCAGCGCAAGCCCCGCCCCACCGCTCACCGCTCGCCTATCCTCGGAACCGGCGAGCCAGGGTCACCGATCACCGCTCACCGCTCACCGCTCACCGATCACCGATCACCGATCACCGTCCACCGCTCCTACTCCTCCTCATGGCCGCCGGCTACGCCCTCTTCATGGGCGCGGCCACCCTGGCTCGCCACAACACCTTCGGCACCTACGCCTTTGATCTGGGCATCCACAGCCAGGCGCTGGACTCCATCGCCCGCCGCGGCTATCCGCTGGTCACCCTCTACGGCCCGCAGCCAGTCAACCAGTTCGGCGACCACTTCGCGCCCATTTTCTACCTGCTGACGCCGCTGTCTCTCCTGTTCAACGACGCCCGCGCCCTGCTGGTGGTGCAGACCCTGCTGCTGGCCTCGGCCGTTGCGCCGGTCTATCTGCTGGCGCGCAGCAAGCTGGCCAGCCAGGCGCTGGCCGTCACCCTGGCCGCGGCCTATCTGCTCTTCCCGGCGCTGCACGGCGTCAACACCTTCGATTTTCACGAGATCGCGCTGGCCGTGCCGCTGCTGCTCTGGAGCCTCTATTGCCTGGAAACAGGCCGCTTCCGGCTGTTCGGCCTTTTCCTGGCCCTGGCGCTCTTCACCAAGGAGGAGGTCGCGCTGACCGGCGTGGCCATCGGCCTGTACATCGTCCTGGGCCATCGCCAGCCGCGGCGCGGCGCGCTGGTCATGGCGCTGTCAGCGCTCTATTTCGTGTTGGTGACGGCCGTGATCATGCCGGCGCTGGGGGGCGGCGCCGATGTGGGCCGCTTTGAGGGGCTGGCGGTCGATGGCTTCGGCGGCTTCGGCGGCGTGGCCATGACCCTCTTCACCAATCCGGTCTACACCTTCAGCTACGTTTTCCTCGACCCCGACAAGCTGCTCTTTTTGGCGCAGTTGCTGCTGCCGCTGCTGGGCATCCCGCTGTTGGCCGGCGCCGGCCCCTGGATCGTGGCCCTGCCCGGCTTTGCCACGCTGCTGCTCTCCTCCTACCGGCCGCAATACCTGCTGGACACCCACTACTCGGCCATCGTCATCCCCTCGCTCTTCTTCCTGGCCGCGCTGGGGTTGGCCCGGCTGGAGCAGCGCCGACGGGCGGCGGCCTGGCCCCTGGCTGCCGCGCTGTTGACGGCCAGCCTGCTGATGAACTGGCAATACGGCTGGCTGGGGGGCAAGCTGTTTCACGGCCTCCCGCGGCCCAGCGAGCACCAGCGCGCCATCGCCAGCCTGCTGAGGGCCATCCCGCCCGACGCCTCGGTCAGCACCCTGAGCCGCTTCGTGCCGCACCTGGCCAGCCGGGATCAGATCTACCTCTATCCCACCGTCGCCGGGGCTGACTACATCCTGTTCGACACCGCGCTGGACGCCGATTTCTTCCCCCTGATCAGCCGTGACCCGCG
>JAJTXO010000824.1 GCA_021463315.1 Caldilineales bacterium
CACCCGGTCGATCTTCGCCGCGGCCGAGCGCGCCCCGGCCGCGGTCCGCTATGGCCTGCTGGCGGGCCTGGCCGCGCTGGTGGTTCTGGGACCGGGGCCGCTGGCGGTGGTCGCTCTGGGGCTGCTTTTTGGCCTGCTGGTCGCATCGCCGGCCACGGGATTGGCGCTGCTGGCTGTGGCTGCGC
This sequence comes from Caldilineales bacterium, assembly GCA_021463315.1. Lineage (GTDB taxonomy): Bacteria > Chloroflexota > Anaerolineae > JAAEKA01 > JAAEKA01 > JAAEKA01. The sequence continues at coordinate 186 of JAJTXO010000824.1, forward strand.
CGCTTTTCCTGCGGCCGCTGCCTTTGCTGGGCCGGATCTTCAGCCCGGCTGAGCTGATGGTCTGGCTGCTGGCCGCGGCGAAGATCGACCCGGTGGGGCCGGCCGCGCCGGAAGACGCGTCCAGGCGTGGCCGCTGCCACAGTCCGGCCGCCACGAAAGCCATGCCGGCCAGCCCCAGCGCGCCCACCAGCCAGCCCGGCCAGCGCGCCGCGGGCAAGTTGGCCACCTGCAGGCTCAGCAGCGGCCACTGCTCCCAGCCGCCGCTGGCGCGTATCTCGGCCCAATGCGGCCCGTCGGCCAGCCCCCGCGCCACAATCACCCTGCTCTGCTGGCTCAGCGGATCGTACAGCAGCAGATTGGCCCGACCGGCGCCGTCCTGGGGCAGGGCGTTGGCTGGCTCGCCGTCGATGGCCACCTCCAGAAAGCCCCAGTAGGGCCCGCGCTGCACCTCCAGCGCCAGGGCAGCGCCCTCGAAGGGAATGCGCAGGAGATTGTTGTCCAGCGCCGCGCCGGAGGGTGGATCGGCGGCCGCCGGCGTCAGCCGCCATCCACCCTGGGACTGGATCGCTGGCCAGGCCAAGGGCCATTGGCCCGGGCCCAGGGGGTGCTGGGCGTGGGCCCAGCCGCTGAGCGCGGCCAGTGCTGCGGTCGGCTGGCCATCGGGCGTTGTCAGCGCCAGCCCCCAACGCAGCCCTCCGGCCGGCTCGGCCGGCTGCCAGATGGCCCAGCCCAGCCCGGCCGCCCAATCCCAGTGGCGGCGCGCCCATTCCAGCGCCTCGACCGCCCAGGCGGCTTGGGTCGGCTCATCGACGCCGGGCCACAGGCTGTTCTGGTCGCCGTCAGCGTTGCGCCAGCCGAACGCGGCCAGCCAGAGGGGGGTGGCGCTGTCGTTGTGCTGATGCATGACCGCGGCCAGCAGCTCGGCGCGGCGGAAGTTCAGCCGGCTGGCCTGCGGCGGATCGTCCGGGGGATGGTCGAAGCCGTAGGGCTGGGCCGCGGCCGCGTCGAACCAGGGCGCTGCGCCGGCCGCGTACAGCGCGTCCAGAAAGATCAGGTCGCTCTGATTCAGCCCCCCTGGCTCGGTGGTTGGGGCCAGCGCGGCCAGCATGATCAGCGCATCGGGATCGACGCTGCGCACCTGCACCGCGCCCTCGCGCAGCAGCCCGGCGTAGTCAGCCGCATCGACATAACGATGCCCCCAGTGCGGAGCGATGTTGGGTTCGTCCCATATCTGGTAGAAGCGCAGGGTGGCGCCGTAGCGTTGGGCCACGGCCGCGGCAAAGCGGCCAAAATCGGCGCGGCTGCCCGGGGGGGCCAGGGGATTGGCTGCATCCTCCGGCGCGCGCGCCCAAGCGGGGGAGCTATCCAGCACCGCGACCAGCTCCAGTCCGCGGGCGTCCACCGCGGCGATGATCGAGTCCCAGAGGGTCCAGTCGAACTGGCCCTGGCTGGCCTCGATCTGGTCCCAGGGCAGCCGTTGGCGCACCCAGCCCAAGCCGGCCGCGGCCATGGCATCCAGCGCGGCGTCGCGCTCCTGGGGGCTATAGCCTTCCAGGGCGACGTTGACCCCCAGATTGTGTTCCAGGCGGACGGCCGGAGGGGGCGTCTCGTCCAGGCGGCGCGCGGCCGATTGCTGCGCCAGCGCCAGCCCGGTGGCGCCGGCCAGCAAGGCTAATCCGGTCAGGAGAAATACCAGCCACTTGCTCATGGGGGGAGAATCCTACCACAGGCCGCGGCGTTTTGACGAATCGGACGACTTGGGCTAGAATAGCGTCACTGGCCCGCGCCCTGGTGTTCAGATGGCTGCGGGCCAACCGCGTTCGGAGAAAGACTTCGGAAGTCGCCGCAACGTATCATCTCAATAGATTGGGGAAGACTTCCGAAGTCTTATGAACTTTGAGCTCGTTTTGAACAAACCTGCGCAGA
>JAJTXO010000825.1 GCA_021463315.1 Caldilineales bacterium
GTCGTGCCGCGCGGCACGCGCGTCGAAGTGCTGCAGCGCCAGGGGGGCTGGCTGCAGATCGTCCATCCGAGCGGGCCAGGCGGCAAGGGCTGGGTCAGCGCCAGCTATGTGGCCGTGGACGGCGAGCCGACGCCGGTGGCCCGAACCACCGCCAGCACCCCCACTCCCAACCTGACGGGCGCCGCCCAACGGGTGGCCGCGCCGCGCACCATCAGCTACCGCGAGCCAACCTTCTCATGGGAGTGGACGGGGCTCAATCAGATGGGCGCGACCCCCTGGTATTTCGATATTCAGGTGTTCAGCCGCAGCGGTGCGGATCCTTACCATATCATTGCAGCCCTCCCAGCCCAAGCTCGGTTCGAGAATGGCGTCTGGACCTTCGACTATCTCTACGCGGCCCGCTGCGATTCCTACTGGACGGTTCAGATCGCCAAGGGCACGCCGGACAACTACCAGGGCTGGATCTCCGCCAAGAGCAACCGCCAGACCATCGGCGAGGCCTGTCCCCTGCCGACGCCGGATTGCCTCGACTGCGGCGGCAGCTGAGTTCGTCTAGGGTGCGCCCACCCGGCCGACAGAATGCATTCACGTTTGGCATCATTGCAGCATATCACCGAAAGGAGCCTCCATGAATCACAAATACGGCTTTCATTGCAACCGCACCGGCCAGGATATCCTGGGCGCATTCAGACGCATCAAGCCGGCTGTCGTCAAGGTGCTCGACCCCAACGTCGATTTCCTGACCGATCTGCGCAGGATACACCCTGAGGTCTTCATCATCGCCCGCATCGTGGCGCCGCTGGAGCAGCAGAACCGCTTTGCGAACGATCCGGTCGGAGAAGGCCGCGCCTTTGCGGATCGGGTGCTGGGCATGGAGGCCAGCCGGACCACCTTCCAGGGCCGGCCGCTGCTGAACGCCTGGGAGTCCTACAACGAGATCTTCGACCAGCAAACCGCGCCCGACATCATGCACAAGTACGATGACTTTCAGGTGGCCTTCGGGCAGAAGATCAAGGCCGCGGGGCTGGAGCCGGTGGGCATGAACTTCGGCACGGGCAACATGCTGGCCCATCACTTCCTGAACTATTTCCCCGGCACGCTGGAGAGCTACACCTACCTGGGCTTCCACGAGTACGACTGGCCCGACATGTGGCGGCTGCACGAGGAGAACATCCGCGAGAAGAACGAAGGGGGCATGTGGCTGACCCTGCGCTATCGCCGCGTGATGCCGGAGGTGCGCCGGGCCTACGGCAACAAGCACGTGGCCATCATCACCGAATGCGGCATGACCCAGGGGGTGATGACCGGCCACGACGACATCGGCTGGCTGGCCGAGCCAAGGGTGTCGGAAGATCGCTATTGGCAGTCGCTGATGTGGTACAACAGTGAGCTGATGAAGGACGATTATGTCAAGGCTGGGCTGCTCTATGTGGTGGGCGAGGCCGGAGGCTGGCCCAAATGGGCGAGCTTCGAACATCTGGGCGGCATCATCAACCGGCTGGAGGCCTTCCAGAACACAGCCACGCCGCCTCCGCCGCCGCCCACGCCGACTCCGCCGCCGCCCACGCCGACGCCTTCTCCCACGCCGGCCGCGCTGCAAGAGGCGCTGCTGGCCGAGGCGAACCGTCGCCAGGCGATCCAGTTCAATCCCAACGCCAGTCTGCAGAAGCGCATCTTCGCCGACGGCTTCGTGCCCAACTCGCCGGAGTTCGAGATGAGCTTTGGCGGCGTGGCCTATGTGGCCCAGCGCGCCGAGAACCTGGCCAGCGGCGAGGTGCGGGTCTACTACGTGCGCAGCGGCGACTGGAACAACGTGGCCTACCACGGACGCGAGAGTGGGTTGGCTGTGGTATAGAGCATGGAGCGGTGCATCCTTGACCACGATCCTCAGGGCGTCCCGCCCGGCTCCGGCGCACGACTCGCACCTGACCCGGCGCCCGCTCCGGGGTGCTGCGCAAGGACGCCTGGCGATCGGCTCAGGGAGGGAGACGCCTGCTTAAAGAAGGCCGGGCTTCGGATGAAGCCCGGCCTTTTGTTGACAAAACGCGCTTTATGGCTATGCTTACAGCCCCATGAACGAAGAGACTTTGCGCGCCCTGCTGGCGCGGGT
>JAJTXO010000826.1 GCA_021463315.1 Caldilineales bacterium
AGCAGCATCCCTTCGGGCCGGCCCGCCTGTTCCCACAGCGCGGCCTGGCGCTGGAAGGGGGTCAGATGGGCCGCCCGCCAGGCGGCGTTGTCGCCGCGCACCGGCTCGATCAGCCGATCGTGGGCCAGCTCGAACCAGGTGGCGCCGCGGCGCTGCTCGGCCCGCAGCAGATGCGCATCCACCAGCGGCCAGATGGCACGGTTGTCCAGCCCCTGGCTGCGCTCTGGCCCTTGCAGCACCTGGCCGCGGATGCCCTGGTCGGTGATCAGTTGGCTGTCGCACCATTCCCGGATGGCGCGCTCAGGCAGCCCGGTTTGGCTGGCCACCGCGGCGACGGTGTCGGCGTAGTAGCCGCGCAGCGCGGTGTCCACATCGCCCACAGCTTCGACGTCGGCCACGTCGATCAACCTGTCGTCGGGCCGCAGCCGCTCCCACAGCCGCCGGCAGACCACCTGGAGCTGCACCGGCTCGATCACGTTGCCCAGCGCGGCTACGGTCGATCCGTCGGGCTGCTGCACGCGCAACGTGCGCAGATCGTCGGCCAGCCTGGCCGCGGCCGCGTCGCTGAACTGGACGCCAGCCGCGGCCGCGGGCTGCTGCATGGCCGCTCGGGCCGCGTCCGGCCCCAGCAGATCCAGCCGATAGCGCCGCCCCTTGTCGAAGCGGGTGGGGATGGGGCGCAGATAGGGGTCCAGCGCCGCGATGAACTCCTCCCGCATGACGAACAGAGCCCAGCGGTTGCGGTCGCGCAGCGCCTGGCCCACCTGCTCGAAAAAGGCCAGCTTGCCGGCGCGGTCGCTGGGATCGACGGTCAGCACCTCCTCGAACTGGTCGAAGATCAGCACGTCCCCGTGCCAGCGCTCGCCGGCTGCGGCCCCGTTTTGTTCCAGATAGGCGGCCAGGGAAAGGCCCGCCAGCTCGCCGGCCGGCCGTTGCTCCTGCGCGGGCCGGGTCTCCTCCAGCCCTTGCAGCAGGCTGAGCAGGTAGCGGTTGGCGCCGGGCGCGGCCTCTCCCAGCGGCAGCCCGACGCGCAGGGGTGGAAAGACGCGAAAGCCCTCCCGCTCCAGCGCCGGGATCAGCGCGGCCTGCACCAACGAGGTCTTGCCCGCGCCCGACGGCGAGTAGAAGAGCACGATGCGCTCGGCGATCAGCAGATCCAGCAGCTCGCTGGTCTCCCGCGTGCGGCCGTGGAGCGCTTCACCGCGCTGAAAGGAGCGCGGGCCGGGATAGGGATTGGGCAGCGCGCTGGTCACCGCTCAGCGGCCTTTCTGCCAGCGGCCAGCCAGCTCCGCGGAGAAATCATCGACGCGGCCCCAGAAGATGCTGATGTCCGCGTCGCCGAAATAGGCTTCCAGATAGCGGCGCGCGCCCTCCGGCTCCAGGATCTGCCCCTGCTCTGGGTCGATCTGCGCGGCGATGTGGGCGTAGCGGCCGCGGCGATTGCGCCCCTCGCGCTGCATAATGCTGCGGAAGAGCACGCGAAAATCCCACTCGTCCAGGTTGAAGCCCAGGAAGAGCAGCGCGGTGTCGGTCAGGGCCCGGCGCACGGCCGCAGGGATCAGATCGTTGTTGCTGGTCACGCCGATCAGATAGTCGAAATAGTCGTCCTCGGTCAGCACCACCGAGTCCGGCTCGTCCAGGCGGCCAAAGAGATGATAGACCAGCGGCCGCTGCGGGGTGGGCCGGTAGTCCGGCTCGCTGTCGTAGATCGAGGGCAGGGTGGTCAGCCCTTCGTTCCAGCGGCAGATCTCGACGGCGGGCTCCTTGCCGGCCGCGGTCAGCGCCTCGCCCAGCAGGTTGCCGGGGTTGGTGGTGACGTAGATCGGCAGCGGCAGGCTGGCCAGCACCCGGTAGACCTCGGCGTCGTGTTGGCTGGCGTACAGCTTGCCGGCCGCGCTGATCAGCTCGTCCAGCGTGGCCTCCTGCGGGCTGGCTGGCAGCGCTGCGCCGAAGCGACGCAGCACCTCCTGGCGCAGATGCGCCACCAGTTGCTCGCGCATGAAGTTCAGGTCCTGATCCACGGCCACGTACTGCGTCACCTGGGGCAGGCTCTCGCGGCCGCTGGCGCTCATGGGGAAGCCAAAGGTCTCGGCCCA
>JAJTXO010000827.1 GCA_021463315.1 Caldilineales bacterium
GTGAACGGGGCTTGCTCGCTGTGACGACGCGCCAGCCCGTTTCAACGGCGACCGCCGGGCGATCAATCGCCCGGCTACAAGACGGCGCCCCGTGAACGGGGCTTGTCGCTGTCCACGCACGCAGCCCGTTTCAACGGGCGCTGTTCTGTAGCCTGGGAATTCATTCGGGTGTATTTGGAACCGGTTGGAGGGAGGCGTTTGGAGCACGAAGGCACGAAGGGGCGCGAAGTTCGCGAAGCGCGAAGACCACGAAACGGTCGGACATCCGCCTTCGCGTATTTCGTGCGGTGCGTCTTCGTGATTTTTCGCGGTTTTTCGCGGTTTCGTGCTTCGTGCCTTCGTGGTTTTTCGCGGCTTCGTGTTCCAAACGCTTTTAACTATCATCAACCAAATTCAAACTCACCCACTTCATTCCCCGGCGATCCCGGCGATGACACACCTTCGCATCCACGCCAGGCGTCTCCGCGACGGCGACCGCCGGGCGATTTATCGCCCGGCTACAAAGCAGCGGCCCGGCCAGGGGTTGAGCTAGCGCGCCCGCGCCCGCACGCCCGCGCCGGCCAGCGCCAGCAGCGCCGCCAACGCGGCGAGCCACAGCAGCGCCGGCCCGCCAGCCGTGGCGCTGCCGGCCGACAGGGCGGCCAGTTGCACGGCGGTCGGGGCCAACACCGTCGCGCTGACTGGCCCGTGCCACGCGCTCGTCCCGGCCAGATCCACCGCCTCCAGCCAGTACCAGGCGGTCTGGCCGGCAGCCACGGCGGCGTCGGAGTAGCTGTAGGCCGCGCCTTGCCCGCTGCCGGGCGCGGCGCTGGGAACGAAGGCCAGCAGCTCGCGCGGCCCAGCCTCGGCGGTCGCGCGATAGAGGTTGAAGCCGGCGCTGTCGATCTCCGAGACAGTCTCCCAGCTCACCAGCACACGGTCGCCGGCCGCCGTGGCCGCGAAGCTGGCCATCGTTGCCGCCAGCGGGGTGTTGGTCACGGTGAAGTTGACGGTCAGCGCCTGGCCGGCCACGCCGCCCGCGTTGGCCTGCGAGAAGGGCTGGGCGCTGATGCTGTGCGCGCCGACGCTGGGAACCCACTCCAGCGGGCCGCCGGGGAAGCGGTAGGGCGCGGTGTTGTCCACGAACGGGCCGTCGTCGAAGGTGAACTGCACGCTGCCCGTGACGGCCGGCGCGATGTTGGCGCGGATGGCCAGATTGGCCGGCAGCGTGGTCAGCTCCAGGTTGTCGCCGTTGTTCAGCGCCTGCACCACCGCGCCCGTGTCGGCATCGACCACCGAGAAGCCGCCCACCGACCCGCACTGCAACGCCCACTGGACCGCCGCATCGTAGAGCGCCCAGCCGTCGGCGGTGAAGGCTGAGGCCGCGCCGTTGAAGGAGCCAACCCGCCGCGCCGGCGCCTTCATGCCCACCATGTCCGCGCCCGCCTCGTAGCCGAAGACCGCAGCGCGGGTGGGATAGCCGTTCAGCGTGGCGACCACGTTGGCGTTGGCCGACGGAACGGCCCAGAAGTAGAGCTGCGGCGACGCGCTGGTGGTGCGCAGCCCCGCGGCCAGCCCGGCCGCCAGCGGATGGCTGGCGTCGACGAGGTTGAGCTGGGTCTGGTTGGCCAGGTCGCCGTAGTGCGTGCCGCTGGTCGTCCCGGCCATCATCATGTCGTCGAACAGCGACGGCTCCCAGTTGATCACCGGGATCATCACATCGCGGAACTTGGTGTTGACGTTGGTGGAGGTGACCGAGTCGGAGATGATCACCAGGTCCTTGCCCAGCGCCTCCTGCGCGGTGGCCTGGCTCTCGCTGCGCACGGTCACCGCGTAGCCGGCCGTGGTCAGGCGATTCACCAGCGCCTGATCGGCGGAGGTAGCCGGGTTGGTGACGCTGACAAAGAGCACCGACTGCATGCCGCAGGCTTCAGCGCGGCGCACCTGAACCAGCTCGATGCCGTCGCCCGTGCCCAGGTTGCGGCTGTACTGCTTGTCGGTAGGATTGTTCCAGTGCTCGTGGACGCCCTGGCTGGCCAGCCGCGTGCCGTCCCGCTCCGGGTCATAGAAGGTTCCCGAAGGCGGATTGTTGGCCAGCGCCATCTCGTGCAGA
>JAJTXO010000828.1 GCA_021463315.1 Caldilineales bacterium
TCTCCGCTGCCATGCTGGACCGGCTGGCCGATGACCTGCTGGACTTCGCCGAGCCGGCCGACTTGCAGCGCTGGTTCGCCCGGTATGTGATGCAATAGCCGCGCACCTGCCGTGGCTCCCTCAACCGACCGCCATATCAGAAAGACGGCCGGGAAGAACGTTGTTGCGCGTTCATCCCAGCCGCCTTTTTGTTTCCTCATCCTGGTTGCCGGCCGGGTTTCTGACCCACTCCTAAACAAGACCGCTCAGGTCGATGTCCACCGTCTGTTCCGCGCTGTGTATAACCACGGTAAGGAGCACGGCACAGTGCTTCACTTTCGCACAACATAACGATCAAGTGCGATTACACCTATCAGAATCCAAAGCAGCCAAACAAGCTGCGGCTGAGAGATGAATGAGGGTGATAACCACAGAACTGCAAAGAGATAAGCCGCGGAAAGAGTCCATGCGTCTGTGGACCTGCACTGAGCCCAGTCGAAGTGTTGCCCAGCTCCGGCACGAGTCCAGTTGCGGGTTGAGAACTGCGCGCGTCCCGGGCAGCAAGACCGGGGCCGGCTACGGCGTTGCGGTCGGCGCGCCGCCCTCCGCGGCCGCATCCGGCCCCACCAGATAGTAGGCCGCCCAGGGGGTGTAGCTGCTCTTGAGGGTCTCGTCCTGCACCACGTTGCCGGCCGCGTCGCGGATCACCCGCCGCCAGGCCACATCCATCCCCTTGGCGGCCCAATCCACCTGCCGCATCTCGCCCGGCGCCAGGCTGGCGTCCCGCTGATAGATAGCCGGCGGCGGCGGCGTCTCCTTCAGTATCTCCGGGCCGGTCACCTCCACCTGCCACGGCGGTTTGGTGCCATAGAAGCGGAAGGTGAGCACTCCCTTGGCCTCATCCAGCACCGATTTGATGATCAGATAGTTGTCGGTGGTGTTGCGGAACTTGAAATCGACGGTGGGGGTGTAGATGGTGGCATCCAGCCCTGGCGTGCCATACCAGCCCACCACATAGCCGTGGTTCCAGCGCTCTTCGATGGGGAAGCCGCCGTAGTAGGCCGCGCGAAAGACGGTGGTGCTGACCTGGCAGACGCCGCCGCCGATGCCCACCGCGGTGCGGTCGCCCCAGATGATCAGCGAATCCTTGTAGCCATATTCCTCGCTGACATCGCCGATGGCCTGGTTGAAGGAGAACACCCCGCCCGGCGGCACCACGGTGTTGTCCACTGCCGCGGCCGCGACCGCGATGTTGTGAACACGGTCGGCGCTGGAGCCCTTGAAGTTGGTCGATCCCTCCACCACCAGCTCCTTGATCCCCATCTGGTCGACCTTGTGCATGTTGACGGCCGGCTCGACCAAGACCAGCGGCAGCGCCGCCTGACGATCCGTGCTCAGCGCGGCTTGGCGAATCGCCTCCAGCGTGGCGGGCACGTCCAGCGAACGGCCGATCTGGCTGGGCGAGACCACCGTGATCTCGCCGCTGGCCGGATCGAAGGAGAGCTCGGCGTCATGCGGCTCGCGCGCCAGCTCCGCGGCCCAGCCCTGCACCTGCGCCAGCAGCGGCGCCACATCGAAGGCCGCCTCGACCTGCAAAGAGCCGTCGAGCTGCGGCACGGTTTCTGTGCTGACCAGCTTGGCCAGCTCCTCCACCGGGATGGTGAAGCTGGGCGGCGGCGCGTCGGTGTCCAGATCCGGCTCCGCCGCGGTCAGCGTCACCGGCCCTGCCAGCACCTGGCGCACGAACACCTCGGTCTGGCTGACATCGGCCAACAGCGGGCGGGTCTCCTTCACCGTCAGATCGATCGTCGCGCCGTCGTTGGCCAGCAACGCTGTGTAGAGGGCATCCAGCGAGGCGGCTACGTCCAGGGAATAGCCCACCTGGCTGGGGGTCGAGCTGATCTGCAGGCCATCGATGCGCAGGGTGGCCTCGGAGGTCGGTTGGTTGATGGCGCGGGCGCGCTCCTCCAGCCAGGCCAGCCCGGCTGAGCGGTCGATCGCCTCAGCCGCCAACACCTCGTGCCCGAAGCGGTAGGCGGCCACTTGGTCCTGCAGATTAGCCTGAAGCTGGCCGGCCAGGTGCAGCGGCTCCGCGCCGGTCAGCGAGC
>JAJTXO010000829.1 GCA_021463315.1 Caldilineales bacterium
TGGCGCCGAGCGCGAGGTGTTCACCCTGGCCAACTACCGCGAGTTCCTGGCCAATCCAGCCTACACCCGCATGCTGTGGCGTTCAACCTGGATCGCCTTCCTGGTGTCGGCGCTGTCGGTGACGCTGGCCTATCCCCTGGCCTACTTCCTGGCCTTTCGGGTCGGCAGCCGCAAGGTGATCCTGCTGACGATTCTGATCGTGCCAGCCTGGACCAGCTACCTGCTGCGCATCCTGGCCTGGCGGCTGATCCTCGGCTCCAACGGCGTGCTGAACAGCATTCTGCTGTCGCTGGGCATCATCGACGAGGCGACGCCGATCCTGCTCTACAGCATGACCGCGGTGGCTATCACGCTGACCTATGTGTGGATCCCCTTTGTGGCGCTGCCCATCTTTGTCTCGCTGGAACGCATCAATCGCAGTGTGCTGGAAGCGGCTGCGGATCTGGGCTGCGCGCCCTGGCAAGCCTTTCTGCGCATTACCCTGCCGCTGAGCATGCCGGGCGTGCTGGGCGGCTTCTTCTTTGCCTTCATCCCCACCCTGGGCGAATACGTCACGCCGCTGCTGGTGGGCGGCGCCAAGGGGGTCATGTACGGCAATCTGATCCAGGACCAGTTCGTGCGCGCGCTGAACTGGCCGCTGGGCTCGATCATGAGCCTGGCCATGCTGCTGGTGGCGCTGGTGTTGATGGCGCTCTTCCTGCGGGTCGTGCGCGTCTCTGACCTGGTGGAGGCCTAGCCCATGCGCCGCAGCAAGCTGACCTCCTTCAACTTCTGGTACTTCGTTCTCTTCACTGCGCTGCTCTATCTGCCGATCCTGCTGCTGATCATCTTTTCCTTCAACGACGCCCAGGCGCTGGTCTTTCCCCTGCGCGGCTTCACCACCCGCTGGTATGGCGAGATGATGCGCAACGCCGAGCTGGTCGGGTCGGTGTGGCACAGCGTGGTGTTGGGGGTGCTTTCCTCGCTGGCGGCCACCGTGCTGGGCGCCATGGCCGCCATCGGCGTGGTGCGCTACAGATTCCCCGGCCGCGGGCTGTTCGTCGCCGTGGCCGCCATGCCGCTGGTGATCCCCTACGTGGTGCTGGCGGTAGCCATGCTGCTGCTCTTCTCCCAGTTCAACATCCCCCTGTCGCTGTGGACCGTGGGCCTGGGCCATGTGATCATCAACATTCCGTTGGTGCTGTTGATCGTGGCCGCGCGGCTGATCGGCATGGAGAAGAACCTGGAAGAAGCGGCCATGGATCTGGGCGCGACCTACTGGGGCACCCTGATGCGCGTCACCCTGCCTATCGCGTTTCCAGCGATTGTGGCTGCTTTCCTGGTCTCCTTCACCACCAGCTTCGACGAGTTCGCGCTGGCTTTCTTTCTGATCGGGCCTGAACCGACCCTGCCGGTCTACATCTATTCGCAGCTCCGCTTTCCCAGCCGGCTGCCCATCGTCGTCACCATGGCCTCAGTGATCATGGTGGCATCGGTGATGATGATCGTCTTCTCCGAATATCTGCGGCAGTGGGGTCATTCGACGCCTGCCCGCTCGCGCTCCGAGGACGCCCCATGACAGCCAACACAGCCCTCCCTGGCGCGGTTCCAGCCGTGGAACTGCGCAATATCTACAAGACCTTCCCGGCCGCCCGCAGCGAGGCCGAGGTGGCCGCGGTCAACGGGGTCAACCTGACTCTGTCCAGCGGCGAGTTCTTCACGCTGCTGGGCCCCAGCGGCTGCGGCAAGACCACCACCCTGCGCATGATCGCCGGCTTCGAGATGCCCACGGCCGGCGAGATCTTCATCCAGGGCCAGGAGATGAGCCGCACACCGCCCTATCGCCGGCCGGTCAACACGGTGTTTCAGAACTACGCACTCTTCCCGCACCTGACCATCGAAAAAAACGTGGCCTTTGGCCTGAACGTGCAGAAGGTGGCCAAGGAGGAGCAGAAACGGCGGGTGAAAGAGACGCTGGAGCTGGTGCGGCTGCCCACGGTGGGCCAGCGCAAGCCGTCGCAGCTTTCCGGCGGCCAGCAACAGCGCGTGGCCCTGGCCCGCGCATTGATCAATCGGCCGTCGGTGTTGCTGCTGGACG
>JAJTXO010000083.1 GCA_021463315.1 Caldilineales bacterium
GTGGCCCACGTGGCCTGTTCAGCGCGTCGCTGATCGAGCAGAGCCAGCACCTGCTCTGGACGGTGCCATTCGCCGGTCATGATCTGCTTCAGCTCCTCCAGCTCCAGCAGAAACACATCCTCGGTCGCGGTCAGGCGACCATCGTGGACCGCCTCTTGCGCCGCGCCCAGCGCCCAGTGGCGCGCCGCAGCCATCACCGTGACCAACGCCTCGCGGCTGGCAGGCATCAAGGCCACGATCTGCTGGAGCTGGTCGAACACCGGCTCGAATTGACGGCGGCGCTTGGCGTCGATCTGAGCGGCCACGGCGCGGCCAGCCTCGGCCCGGCGCTGCTGGGCAGTCGCCGGGCTGGGCAGCGGCGCCTCGGGCGGCTCAGCCAGCCGCGCGGCCAGCCGCGCTAAGAGGGTCTGCGGCGCTTCAGCCCAGCGTGGGCTGGCAATCTCCAGCGGTTGATCGGCCCAGCGGGCATAGTCGGCCACGAAAGCCGCAGCCGAACGCTGGAACCCGCCATCGGGCAGCGTTTGGACAACCTGATCCGGCGTGGGCGCGTCGCCGGACGGAGCGGAGGCCTGCCAGGAACGGTCGGCCAGATAGGCCGCGACCGCGGCGTTCTGGCGCGCGGCCTCGGTGAGGCGCTGCCAATCGTAGCGGTACTGCGCCCAGCCCTCGCGGCCATCCAGGCCGGCGAACAACTGATCGAAGATGGCGTCGCCGGAGTCGGGCAGCCATTCGGCCAGCCAGCGGGTGAGCTGGCGCCGCGCGGCGCCCAGGCCAGTCTCCAGAAAATCGCGCGTGGTCAGCACCGCCTCAGCCTGCGGCTCGATCTCCTCCATAACCTGCAAGACCGTGGCCTGATCCCAGCGCATGGTCTCCACCTGCTGCCACCAGCGCAGCCTGGCGCTGAAAACCGCCGGCGCTTGCTCGATCTGCTGGCGCAGCGCGCCGTTCTGGCGACGATCAGGGCCACGGCTGAACAGACGCCAACCGGAAGTTGCCTGCACGTCGCCCGCGGTCACAGCCTGGTCGGCGGCCGTCAGCACGGTGGTGTTGAGATAGGCGCGGCCCTCCATGCGCCGCCAGATGGGCGCGTCGACCGGCAGAGCCACACCCCAGGCCTGGTAGTGGCTGCGCACCGCGCGCTCGGCCGAATGGCTGAGAATCGACCAGGTAAGGGGGGTCAGCAGGCCGCGCGCCAGATCGTTGGCGGCCGCCCGGGACCAAACCGCGGGAGCAACAGGTGGTGTCATGCGATCCTCGATTTTGCTGGGCTCAGCCGGGCGGCCAGCTCAGCTTGCGCCCACCCAGCAGATGAGCGTGCAGGTGATAGACCGCGATGCCCGCGTCGCGGCCTACGTTGAACACGACCCGATAGCCCGACGCGGCCACGCCGGCCAACTGGGCCACGGGCTCGGCCGCGGCCAGCAGATGACCCATCACCGCAGCGTCCTCCTCCGTAAGCGCGGCCAGCGACTCGATATGGCGGCGGGGGACGATCAGCACATGCACCGGCGCCCCAGGACTGATGTCGTGAAACGCCAGCACCTGTTCATCCTGATAGACCAGCTTGGCCGGGATCTGGCCGGCAACGATTTTGCAGAAGATGCAATCTGGCATGGGGGACTCCTGGTTGGTGAGAGGTGGGGGTGGAGGTGGGGATGGCAGGGATCGGTTAATGCGTAACGAGTAACTCGTAACTCGTAACCCGGATTGGAGCAAAGCGGGTGCAAGTATGTCAGGTCGGGGATAACACGTAACAACTAACACATAATCAGTATCATCTCAATAGAGGGGGAAGACTTCCGAAGTCTTATGGACTGTGAGCTCGTTTTGAACTAACTTGCGCAGACTTCGGAAGTCTCGACCCCGGTTTATTGAGATGATACCATAATCACAACAACAGCCCGCGATTCCGGGTTACTCGTTACTCGTTACTCGTTACCTCCCCCCAGACCACCTGCCCATCCAGCGTGGCCAGCCTGGTTGGCGTGATGCGATTCTCCAGGCTCAGGCCGGCCGGCGCGCTGGCATGGACGCGCAGATAGTTGTCGGTCAGGCCGCTCCAGACCGCGGCCGCGCCGTTGGCGGGCTGCTCCAGGCTCTCCCACAGCACCGGGCGCACCTGGCCCAGAAAGCCGCGGCGCACCGCCTGGCCGCTCTGTTGCGCCACAGCCTCCAGCGCGGCCACGCGGCCGCGGCGCTCCTCCACCGGCAGATGGCCGCCGAAGCTGGCCGCAGCCGTGCCCGCGCGCGCCGAATAGGGGAAGACATGGATGTGGGCAAAGTCCATCTCGGCCACGAAACGCAGACTCTCCTCGAAGTCCGCGGCCGTCTCGCCGGGAAAGCCAGCGATGATATCGGTGCTGAGGGTCAGACCGGAGATGCGCGTCCGGGCGGCCTCGACCAGGGCACGAAAGCTGGCGGTGCGGGTGCGGCGCGCCATGCGCTTCAACGTGCGATCGCAGCCGGCCTGCAAGGGCAGGTGCAGGTGCGGGCAAAGGCGCCCCTGGCTCTGCCCCCACAGATCGAAGAAAGCTGGTTCGATATCCCACGGCTCCAGCGAGCTGAGACGCAGGCGGGGCAGATCGGTCTGCTCCAGCAGCGCGGCCACCAGGGCATAGAGCGGCGACAGCTTGCCAGCGGCCGGCGCGGCGGGCCACCGCGCCGGCTCCTCGCTGCCATAGCCGCCCAGATGCACCCCGGTCAGCACCGCCTCCTGAAAGCCCTCGGCCGTCAGGCGGCACATCTCGGCCACGATCTCGTCGATGGGCCGGCTGCGCTCGGGGCCGCGCGCCACGGTGACGATGCAGAAGGTGCATTGGTTGTTGCAGCCATCCTGCACCTTGACAAAGGCGCGCGTGCGCTCAGGCCGGTGCAGCGGCGCGTCGGGCGCCAGCCGCCGCCACTGCTCGCCGTCCAGCTCAGCCGACCAGGGCTGCAGCAGCTCGGCCAGCAGCTCCTTGCGTTGATTGCTCACCACCAGCTCGACATTGGGCAGGCCCGCGACGGCCTCCGGCGCCAGGGTGGCGTAGCAGCCGGTGACCGCCAGCCGTGCGGCCGGATTGCTGCGCGCCAGCTTGCGCGCCCACTGGCGCGACTTGCGCGCGGCCTCACCGGTCACCGCGCAGGTGTTGAGCACACAGACATCAGCCTGCTCGGCCGACTCGACCACAGCGTGGCCAGCCTCGACCAACTGCCGGCCCAACGTCTCCATTTCGCTGTAGTTCAGACGACAGCCCAGAGTTTCCAGATAGATCTTCATCGCGTCGCCAAGGATAGCACGTCAACGCGAGCCTGTCAAAGCGAACACTGGCCAGACTTGCATCGCGCCAGGGCATCCGGTATCATGCGACTATGGCCAAAAAAGCAGCCGCGCCAACCCCAAACAGCAAATCGACCCGCTCCGGCGCGCAGAAACCCGCGGACAGCCAGGCGGCCGCACCGCGCGCCAAGGGCCGCCAGCCCGACCGCGGGCTGGAACGGCGCGTGATACTTCTCTTTCTGCTGTTGCTGGGAGTGGTAGCCGCGGTAGCCTGGGCGGGCGGGGACAGCGGACCGGCCGCGCTGTGGCTGTCGGATATGGGCAACCGACCGGCCGACCGCGCCGCGCTGGACGGTCGGCGCATCGGGGTCATCTCCGGCCATCGCGGCCACGACTCGGGAGCGATCTGCGACGATGGCCGCCAGGAGGCCGAGACGGTGGCCGCCATCGTCCACCACATGGAGCGCCGCCTGAGCCGGGCCGGCGCACAGGTCGATCTGCTGGACGAATATGACCCGCGGCTGATCAACTACGCGGCCGATGCCTTGGTGTCGGTGCATGCCGACTCCTGCATCGAGCGCAGCGGCTTCAAGATCGCGCGCTGGGAGCTGAGCGCCATGCCGGCCGAGGAGGATCGTCTGGTGCGCTGTCTGAGCGACAGCTACGCCGCGGCCACCGGGCTGCCCTTCGACGCCGACACCATCACCGAGGACATGACGCTCTACCACGCCTTCCGCAAGCTGGCTTTGGACACCCCCGCGGCCATCGTCGAAACCGGCTTCCTGGGCGGCGACTGGCAGCTCATCGGCCGCCGCCCCGCCGTCGCGGCCGATGGGATCGTGGATGGACTGGTCTGTTTTCTGGGAGGGCCCGCTGCGCTCAACATCCCCACAGCCCCCTCGCAGCCATGAAACAGATTTTCTAGCGCTTCCCCGATTGTGTTATAATGCCGCGGCTAAAGCACCGCCACAGGAGGCTCTGAATGTCCGTCGAAGCGCTTATGAATTCGTTAGGAAGCCCCTACTACAAAACCGAGCTAGGGGCGGCTTTTCTGGGAGACAGCCGATCTCTTCTGGCGCGTGTTCCTGACGAGACGGTCAATCTCGTCATGACTTCTCCGCCCTTTGCCCTGACGCGCAAGAAGGAATACGGCAACGAAAGCGCTGAAGATTATGTAGAGTGGTTTCTCGATTTCGCCCGCGAGTTCAAACGCATTCTCACCCCTGACGGATCGTTGGTGATCGATCTGGGTGGAGCCTATCTGCCCGGCCGTCCCGTTCGGGCGCTCTACCAGTTCGAGCTCTTGATTCGTCTGTGCAAGGATATCGGCTTCTTTCTGGCGCAGGAGTTCTTTCATTACAACCCCTCTCGTCTGCCCTCACCTGCTGAATGGGTGACAGTGCGCCGCATCCGCGTCAAGGATGCAGTGAACGTGGTTTGGTGGCTGTCGGTGTCCGACAATCCCAAGGCGGACAACCGTCAGGTTCTCAAGCCGTACAGCGATAGCATGAAGCAACTGCTGAAAAATGGCTACAGGGCTAAGCTGCGCCCCAGCGGCCATGAGATCTCGGAGAAGTTCAGTCGCGACAATAGCGGCGCTATCCCTCCCAATTTGCTGGAACTGGCGAACACCGAGTCCAACAGCGCCTATCTGCGCAGATGCAAAGAGGTTGGCATCAAACCGCATCCCGCCCGCTTCCCTGTCGACTTTCCCCGCTTTTTTATCGACTTCCTGACCGACGAAGGTGACGTGGTGCTTGATCCATTTGCTGGATCCAACACGACCGGCCAGGCTGCGGAGATGTCAGGCAGGCGCTGGCTGGCCTTCGAAATCGACGAATCATACTTGCAGGGCAGCGTCTATCGCTTTCAAGAGGTCAATGATCTTTTCCCGGTGAGGTGACAGCATGGCTGGATTGAGCAAGGCAGAGCTGTTCGAAGCGGTAGTGAACGCGGTGAACGAAAGCGGATGGAATGTCCTCTACCTTGCGCCTTCTACGATTCATCCGTTCCAGATCCAACTCTATCGGGGAGACGAGGGCTATCGTCTGCGAATCTACATCTGGACACTGACCCACGGCGGCGGCAGCGCTCGTCCTGCCGACGAGTATCGCATCCAGGTCACGGGCGTCGATCAGTTGCATCTTTTCCCCGGCGAGCAGACTCTGCTGCTGGGCTGGTGGGAGCCGGAAGGGGTCTTTGCTGGTTTCGATGTACGCAAACATCTGGGGCCACTGGGACGCTCACCCTCGATTCAGATCCGCCGCTCCTGTCTGGAGCAGGCGCAAATCGCTGGTTTCTCCCCGTGCGACAAGGGCAATCAAGAGATCGCGATTGCCTTCCGTCCCGACTTCTTTGCCGAGTATGTGCGACAGATGGAACCCATGCATGATTTCGGCCAATCCCCTGAAGCCCTCGATATTCTGAGCGATCTGCCTCAACACCCGGTCATCAACGACGAGGCCATCACTCATCTGGATACCAACCGGCGTCGCACGGTAATCTCCGTCAGCCGCCGGCTGCGGAACAACGACTTTCGCCGGCGCGTGTTGAGCGCCTATGGTCAACGCTGCGCGATCTGCGGCGTTCAGCTCAGGCTGATCGATGCGGCGCACATCGTCCCGGTGAACCATGACCAGAGCTCCGACGAAACCTGCAACGGCTTGGCGCTCTGCGCGCTGCACCATCGAGCCTACGATCAGGCCCTGCTCACCGTCAGCCCCAGCTATGCGGTGATGCTCAACGCAGGCCAGGCTGAAGAACTCAACCGGTTGGCCTTGGCCGCGGGGATCGAGGAGTTCAGCAGGAATCTGCGGCAGGAAATCCTGCTCCCCAAGGTCATCGCCGAACGCCCCCACATCGCCTACATCCAACTCGCCAACCAGATCCGAGGCTGGCCCTAACCCTCCATACCGAGTGACGAGTAACGAGTAACACACTGTCCTCCCACCTGCCATACCCACACCCCACCATTCCGGGTTACGAGTTACGAGTTACTCGTTACGGGTTACGAAACCCTCTTCCGCGCCACCATATAAAACGCCGACGCGATCAGATCCGCCTGCGGGTGGCCCTCCAGCCAGGCATCGGTCAGCTTCAGCGGGCTGAGCAGCCAGGGGAAGGCGCGCCGGCCCACTTTCAGCAGCCTCTCGTTCCTCCCCGAACAGAGCAGCGCCAGATACTCGCTGGCCACCCACATCAGGGCCGAGCCCGGCCCCACAGCCACCCCTTGCTCCAAAACCTCATAGCCCGGCGCCAGCTCCGCCATGCCCACGGCGGTGAAGCGTCGAAAGTCGTTGGGCGAGGCATGAAAACCCTGGATAAAGGGCGCCTCGTGGTAGACCAGCCCACCCGGCCGCAGCACCCGGTCGATCTCCGCCAGCGTCGCGGGCAGGTCGGGCACATGCTCCAGCACCCCCTGGGTGATCACACCATCCAGGCTGGCAGCCTGCACCGGCAGCCGCTCGCCCACCGCCACCACATCCACCGCGCGGAAGGGGCCGATGTCCAGATTGACCACGCGCGCCCCGAAGGTGGTGCGGCCTGAGCCCAGATTGAGAATCGTCGCGTCCGGCCCCAACTGTTCCACAAAGAGGGGGATGCGCCGCTGGCTGCGGCCGGTCTTGTAGGCGAAGTCGGGGGGCGTGGTGGCAGCCAACAGCCGGCGCCGCGCGCTGGCGGGCGGCGGGGAGGGCGGCGCGGCCGGCCACAGCGGCGCGCCCGCGGCGTCCAGCCGCATCCAGGCCACGCCATCGACGATCGCGTAGACGCGGGCGCAGACCGTGCAGCGACAGCCCGCGCCGCCCGCGTCCCACTCCAGCCGGCCATGACAGGCCGGGCAGGCTGCGATGGCAGGGTAGAGCGGGTTCATGGCTGCACCCGCGTGGGGCTGACGAACTCCAGCAGCATGGCCGCCACCAGGCCAACCAGCAGGCTGACCACAGCCGCCAGCAGCGCCAGACGCAGCGGCGAGGATCCGCCCGGCTCGCTGGGCAAGAAGGCCGGATCCACCACCTGCAACGAGCCGACGCTGATGGCCTGCGCCTCCTTCAGACGCGCCTCGGCCGCCTTGCCGCGCAGAAAATCGTAGTCGGCCAGCGCGCTGTCCACCTCAGCCTGCAGGGTGTTGTAATCGCTGCTCAGGCCGATCAACTGGGCCAGATCGCCGGCGCGCTGGTTGAGCAGGCGCTCGTTCTGGCTGGACACCGTGCGCAGACCCGCGGCCAGCGCCTGCTGGGCGCGAGCCGCACTGCGCTGCTCGGCCGCGGTCCGGCTCAGCTCAGCCACCAGTGCGGCCTGCGCGTCGCTGCTGGCCTGTTGCTCGGCCGTGGGCGTCTCCGCGGCCCCTGACAGCTCAGCCAGCGCCTGCTGCGCCGCGGTCAGCTCAGCCGCGGTGGCGTCAGCCTGCGCCTGATAGTGCTGCGCCAGAGTCTCGGCCTGGCTGGCCTGGATCTGCGCGCCATCGCGCGCCGCGGCCAGGCTGCGCAGCGCGTCCTGCACCGCGTTGATCTCGCGCGGCAGGTCGCCCACGTTGTGTTCCAACTGAAACTGAAGCAGCGCGTCTTGGGCGCGGCGCAACACCTGTCCCTGGCTGGCCAGCTCCGAGCTCACGAACTGGCCCGAGACGCTGGCGGGACGGGCACGGATCTCGTTGTAGTAGGCCAGCGCGTTCTCCACATGCCGGTTCAGCACATCCATGGCCTGCTGCGGCGTGTCCGCGTCGTAGGTGACGGTGACGAAGTCGCCCGCGGCGCTGGTGCTGAGATCGCCCAGCAACTGGCTGGCGCTGATGGCCAGGTCCAAATCGCGGATGGTGCGCCAGGCGATCAGCGAGTTCTGCAGGGTTTCGTTGAAATTGAACTGGGTCAGGGCGATCTGTTCGCTGACGCCGCCGCTGGAGCGGCGGGTGTACAGCGCCACCTCCTGATCGTCCAGCGCCAACGCTTGCAGGCGCAACGATGAGCGATAGGTGGGCGGCGCGCTTACGGTGACGATCAGGGTGACCACCACCGCGCCGACGACGATGGCTGCAATCAACCACCAGCGCCGGCGCAAGATAGCCCAGATCGACGGGCTGGCCCGCTGGGGTGTGGGATCGGAAGGTGACATTGCCTCTTGCATGGTTTCCTCGTATCAGACCGGTCTCCGCGCGGCGCTGTTTCGCCGCGGGCCGGGCTACGGCGCGGCCGCATCCCGGCGGGCGCGCTGGCGCAGGGCGGCCAGCGCGCGGTTGAGCTCCGGGCGCAGCTCAGCATCGCGCCACCAGATGAGCAAGCCGTAGATCAGCACCAGCGCCGCGCCGCCGGCCAACAGGCTGGCCACATCCCACACGCCCAGCGCCAGCAGGCCCGCGTTGACCAGATAGCCCAGCCCGCCGGCCAGCAGCGCATAGAACAACATCGGGCCCAGGATGCGGGCGTAGGTCGCCATGCGCGCATCCAGCACCTTGTCCACCAGGTAGGCCGAGATGATGAAATCGACCATGGCCACGCCGGCCGACAGCAGCGAGACGCCGACCAGCCCGCCCCATTGGATGAAGGGGTAGAGCAGCACCGCCATGGTGACCAGGCGCCAGGCCGCGATGCCGGCCAACCACTGCGGCCTGCCGCCAGCCTGAAAGATGATGCCCATGTTGGCCGCCACCGAGCGGATCACGCCGTAGACAGCCAGAATCTGCATGGGAACGATGGCCGGCGCCCATTTTTCGTTGAGCACCGCGTAGACGAAATCGTGGGCAAAGATCACCGTGGCAACGCCGATGGGCATGGCCAGCGCGCCCACAAAGCGCACCTGGCGAAAAAAGGCGTTGCGCATCCGCTCCTGGCTGGCCTGCAGGATGCTGAAGGCGGGAAAGGTCACCCGGTTGACCAGCCGGGTGATGGTAGTGGCCGGGGTGTTGGAGATCTTGTAGGCCAGGCCGTATTGGCCCAGCGCGGCCTTGCCCAGCATGCGACCCACGAACATATCGTCGATATTGGTGATGCCAAAGATCAAGATCTGGCTGACCGCGATGTGCTTGCCGTAGCCGAACAGCTCGCCGAACAGCGAGCGCACAAACTGGAGCTTGGGCCGCCAAGTGGAGATGAGATAGACTAGAATCGTGACCAGCAGGGCCGAGATCAACTCGCCGGCCACCAACGCCCACACCTTCCAGCCGATCCAGGCCAGCACCAGCGCGGCCAGGTTGCCCACCATGCTGGAGACCACCTCCGGCAGCACCTTCTTGCGAAAATCCAGCTCCTTGGCCAGCAAGGTGTAGGGCACGCGGCTGAAGCTGTTGATGACAATGGTCAGCGCCAGCACCCGCAGCACCGGCGTCACCTCGGGGCTGCGGAAGAACTGCGCCACCAGCGGCGACAGCAGATAGGCCGCCGCGTAGAGCAGCACGCTGGTGGTCAGGATGGTCCAGTGCGCGGTGTTGGCCGCGGCCTCGACGTCGTCCTGGCGATAGATCAACGCCGCGCTGAAGCCCAGCTCCTGAAAGAAGACCAACGACTGAATAGCCAGGGTGGCGATGCTGATCAGGCCGAAATACTCCGGCGCCAGCAGCCGGGCCAGCAACAGGCTGACCAGAAAGCCCATGCCCTGGCCGATCAGGGCCGCGCCCCCTTCCCAGAACAGGCCGCGCGAGACGCGCGCGCTCAAAGTCATAGCGTCGCCTTGCGGGCCAGCAGAACCAGGTCGCGGCCAAAGAGCGTCGGTCGCCAGCGGGTCAGCCGCTCATAGGCCCGCGCGGCCAGGCCGCCGCGCAGCCAGGCCGGATAGAGGCCGGCCACCCACAGGCTGGCGCTGCCGTCGACCTGCTCCACCGCCAGCCCACGGCCAGCCAACAGCCGGCGCAGGTCGGGCAGGCGGTGAAGACCCAGCGGCTGGTCGGCGGGCAGGGCCTGTACGTCCAGACCCGCCTCGTCGCCGGCCCGGCCACGGCGCACCTCGGGCTCGGGGGCGACACTCTGGTGACCACCAACACCGGCTCCGTGGATCTCGAGATCCGGGTCCAGGCCCCGGTCTGGGCGCCCTACGATCGGATCGAGATCTACCGCAACGCGCAGACCGCCGTCACCGGGACCACCGGCGGCACGCCGACCTCCTACAGCGCCATCCCGAGCCAGGTGCTGACGCTCGGCGGCGGCGACTTTGCTCGCGCCACGGTGAACGTGCACCCCTCCGTGCCAGGCGCCGAGCGCTACGAGACCAACCTCGTGGTCCCGCTCACCGGCCTCAGCGCGGACGAGTGGGTGGTGGTGGTCGCGCGCGGGACGGTCGGCAACTCGCCGCCGATGTTCCCGATCTACGGCGGCAACCAGAACGTCGGTGGCAACCTGACGCTCGCGAACCTCACCACGCTCGACCCTGCCGAGTCCGGGGTGCGCGCGCTCGGCTTCACGAACGCGCTGTACGTCGACGTCGACGGCAACGGCGTCTTCGATCC
>JAJTXO010000830.1 GCA_021463315.1 Caldilineales bacterium
AGGGGGAAGACTTCCGAAGTCTTATGGACTGTGAGCTCGTTTTGAACAAACCTGCGCAGACTTCGGAAGTCTCGACCCCGGTTTTTTGAGATGATACGGCGGAGAGATTTACGCTACTGTGTGCTGCCGGCGCCGGGCAGCTCAACAGCCACCTCTGCCCGTCACCTTGTCATCTTGTCACCCTGTCACCCTGTCACCTTGTCACCCTGTCACCCTGTCACCCTGCCACCAGCGCCTCCAGCCGGTCGATCAGCCGGCTCAGCACCGCGAAGGTTTCCTCCACCGGCTGCGGGCTGGCCAGGTCTACGCCAGCCATACGCAGCGCGTCCAGCGGATAGAGGGAGCTGCCGGCGCGCAGGAAGCTCAGGTAGTCCTCGGCCGCGCCGGGCACGCCCGACAGGATGCGATTGGACAGGGCGTGCGCGCCGGAGATGCCGGTGGCGTACTGGAAGACGTAGTAATCGGCGTAGAGATGGCCGAAGGTGGCCCAGCCGATGCCCACCTGCTCACGGTCAAAGGCCATTTCGTCGCCAAAGCCCTCGGCGCACAGGTCAGCCAACAGCTCGATCATGCCATCGGCCGTGATTCCCTCGCCCCGCTCGATGCGCTGATGCACCTCCAACTCGAAGCGGGCCAGGGTGGGCATCACCAGGAAGTAGCGATGGAAGTTGCTCATGGCCTCTTCGATGATGCCGATCTGCAGCTCGCGCGGCAGGTTGCGCGCTGGATCCAGCAGGTAGGCGCGGGTCATGGCCTGATGGAAGTTGGAGGCCACCTCGGCGGCGAAGAGGGAGTAGTCGCAGTAGACCAGCGGCTGGCTGCGCCAGGTCAGATAGGAGTGCATGGAGTGGCCCAGCTCATGCGCCAACGTGCCCAGGCTGTGGCTGTCGTCGGTGTAGCTCATCATGATGAAGGGATGAATGCCTGGCGCGCCGCTGGAGAAGGCGCCGGAGCTCTTGCCCTGGTTGGGGTAGACATCGATCCAGCGTTGCTCCAGGCAGCCGCGGCGCAGCGTGTCCACATAGTCCTGGCCCAGCGGCGCCAGCGCCTCGCAGATCCAGGCGATGGCCTGCTGATAGCTGACCGTGGCTGGCTGGGCAGTGAGCGGCGCCCAGATGTCGTAGGGCTGCAAGGTCTCCACGCCCAACGCCTTGCGCCACACGGCCCAGTAGCGATGCCACACCGGCAGATGCTTGCGGAAGGTTTCGATCAGGTTGTGGAACACCGCCGTGGGGATGGCATTGTCGAACAGGGCCATCTCCAACGTCGAATCGTAGCGCCGCGCCCGCATCTGCAGCACGTTCTGCCGCACCGAGGTCAGCAGATTGCTGGTGATGGTGTTCTTGTGGGCCAGATATTGGTCGGTGTAGCGCTGATAGGCCGTGCGCCGCACCTCACGGTCCGGGCTGTTCAACAGGCCGTCGTAGGTGCTCTGGCTGAGCGGCAGCTCGCGCCCGTCGCTGGCGATGGCTGGCTGGAACTGGATGTCGGCGTCGGTCAGCATCGACCAGGCGCTTTGGGCGCCGGCGAAAGGCTCGGCGGCCAGCCCCAGCAGCTCCTCGACCTCGGCCGATCGCACGTGGGCCTGGCGTCGGAAGAGGCCCTCGAAGTAGTGGGCATAGATGGCCAGCCTGGGTTCGTCGGCCATCCACTGCTGCAAGGTGGGATGGCCGATGGCCAGCAGCTCCGGCTCCAGGTAGGCCGCCGCGCCCATGAACTGGCCGAACAGGCCCTGCACGCGGCCGTTGCGCTCGGTGGCGGCCTGGTTGGTGGTGTCCACGGCCGCGTCCAGGCCGCTGTAGACCGCCAGATGCCACAGCCGGCGCATCAAGGCTTCGCTGGCCTCCCGGGCTGCCAGCAGAGTCTGGGGGCTCTCAGCCAGACGGCCGGCGAAGCTTTGCAGGCTGGGCAAGCTGGCCGCCACGCTGGCGAATTCCGCTTCCCACGCCTCGGTGGAGGGGAAAACGCTCTCGGCGTTCCAGGTGTAGGCCGCGTCCAGCTCGCCGCGGGCAGGCAGTGGATCCGCTGTCATGCTGAGGTCCGCCGAAGCATCCCC
>JAJTXO010000831.1 GCA_021463315.1 Caldilineales bacterium
GTGGGAGATGGACTTGTCGCCGGGAACAGCGATGGAGCCGTAGAGTTCTTGGGTGGGGTGGATGAGGAGGTTCATGGTAGATTGGGGGGGAAGGTAGATTGGTAGATTGGTAGATTGGTCGAGTGTGTGCAGGCTTACTCACCGATTTACCAATCTACCCTCCGTACTGGTCTAGAAACTGGCTGCGCGCGGCGCGGGTGACGGAGAGTAGCTGGCCCAGGTGGGCGGCGTCTGGTGCGGTGAGCAGGGCGGCCAGGTGGGCCAGGTGGGCTTGCAGGCGGTCAAGCTGTTCCAACACGGCCGCGCGGTTGCTGAGCAGGATATCGGCCATCATCTGGCCGTCGCTGCCGGCCAGGCGGGTGGTGGAGCGGAAGCCGCTGGCGGCCAGACGCCAGGCCAGCGGGTCGCTCTCGCCAACGTCGCTGGCGGCCAAAAAGGTCGCCAGCGCGGCCAGGTAGGGCACATGGCTGATGGCGGCCGCGAGATGATCGTGGCGCGCGGGGTCCAGCTCCAACGGACACGCGCCCACGGCCGCGGCCAGCGATTTAATCAGAGCCACGGTCTGCGGCGTCGTGCGGGGCAGCGGACAGAGGACGAAGGGCGCGCCGCGGTAGAGGTCCGCCTCGGCTACGTCCAGCCCCGAGCTCTCCTTGCCGCACATGGGATGGCCGCCCACCGGCTGCACGCTGTCTGGCAGCGCGGCCATGGCGTCGCAGATAGCGCCCTTGGTGCTGCCCATGTCGGTGAGAACCACCCCACGGCGCAGGACGCCCTGCGCCGCCAGCCGTCCCAGCTCCCCGATCTGCGCCAGGATGACGCTGACCGGCGTGGCCAGCACGAGGATGTCCGCCTCGGCCGCGCCCTGGGCCAGGGTGGCGTAGCCCGCGTCGATCGCGCCGATAGCCAGCGCCTGCTGCACCGTCTCCGCGCGGCGGGCGACGCCGATAACCCGCTGCACCTGGCCGCGCAGCGCCAAGCCCAGCGAGCCGCCCATCAGCCCCAGGCCGGCGATGGCGACGGTGCAGTCAGCCAGTGGTTTCTCGAACGAATGAACGGTTTCGATCATGCCATGACTACTTCCTGCCAGCGTCTCCTGAATGATTCGTCGGAGGTGTCCTGCATCGCCGCGACAAAATGCTGCGGGCGATGCAGGAAGCCCGCAACCCAACGCCAATAGCTGTCGTAGGCGTCGATATCGTTATGGTCGGCGCCGGGGATCACACCCAAGGCTTTCGGCGCTTGCAGCTTGTTATACAGCGACAAACCGTGAGCAAGCGGAACCAACTCATCCCGATCGCCGTGGAGCACCAATGTTGGACAGGTGATGCTTTCGGCTCGGGCCAGTGACTGGAACAATTTGGGAATCAGAAAGCGCGGCAACCATCGGGCGTGATGGGCAATCAACTGGCTCATCGATGTGAACGCGCTATCGAGAATTAACCCTGCAGGAGAGTATGTCGCTGCCAGATAGGTAGCCACGCCACTGCCCAACGATTTTCCAAGAATGTAGGCAGGCAAGCCGTCTCGCCCTGCCTGTTCTATCAGCCAGACCCACGCTGCATCGCCGTCCCGAAAGAGGCCTTGCTCGCTGGGCTTGCCCTGGCTGTCGCCGTATCCCCGGTAGTCAAGAAGCAGCAGGTTGTAGCCTTGGTTGATGAAGTCAGGCGCAACCTGCGCCCAATCACGACGATTGCCGGCGTTGCCGTGCAAATAGAGCAGTGAGCCGCGGGGAGCTGGGGCTTTCATGTACCAACCCGTGATCGCCACGCCATCGGCCGCGACCAGTTGGACATCTTCGAAGTCGATCGACAGCGCCGCCGGTGTGAATCCGGGAGTTGCTGCGGTCATGCCGGGCTGATAGATGATGCGGTTGATGATGGGTGCAAGCATTTTCGGAGACGGGCTCGGTCGGAGACCGGCCCGAGCGGCGGGTGTGGCGCGGTGGGTGTGGCAGGACGGGCTCGGTCGGAGACCGGCCCGAGCGGTGGGTGTGGCGCGGTGGGTGTGGCGGGACGGGCTCGGTCGGAGACCGGCCCGAGCGGTGGGTGGGCGCGGT
>JAJTXO010000832.1 GCA_021463315.1 Caldilineales bacterium
AGACTTCCGAAGTCTTATGGACTGTGAGCCCGTTTTGAACAAACCTGCGCAGACTTCGGAAGTCTCGACCCCGGTTTATTGAGATGACACTCGGCCGGTCTTACCAGTTGGCCATGCCGAAGGCCAGGATGACGGACGCGCAGCAGGCGATCAGCAGGCAGAGCACCAGCACGATGCCCAGGATCCACCAGAAGGCCCGCGCGCCGCTGTTCTGCGCCGACGCCCCGCCGAAGGGTGAACAGCCACCGGGCGGAGGCGGCGGTGGAGGTGGCGGCGGCGGTGGGGGAGGCGGCGGAGGCGGCGGTGGAGGTGGCGGCGGTGGCGGCGGTGGCGGCGGCGGTGGCGGCGGTGGGGGCGGCGGAGTCACGGCATACTCATAGGCCGCTTTGACGTCGCCTCGTCCCGTGCCCTGGGTGTTGGCGGGCACGCCCAGATCGATGGCCGTGCTCATCAGTCGCTGCTTGACCTCGGCGGGGGTGATGCCGGGCAGCGCTTCCAGAAGCTGTGCGGCCGCGCCGGCCGCGTGGGGAGTGGCCATACTGGTGCCGGAGGCCGAGGTGTAATGGGCATCGACCACGGAGCCCATGGCCGTGCCCTGGGCGCGCGCGGCGATGATGTTGTGCCCCGGAAAGCAGAGATCGGGCTTGACGCGGCCGTCGCTGGTCGGCCCGCGCGAGGAGAAGCTGGTCACCTGGTCAGCGTCGTTGGTGGCGCCGATGGTGATGACGTTGCGGGCGCAGCCGGGCGAGCCCACGGTGCTGGCCCCAGGCCCGGAGTTGCCGGCCGCCACGCACACCACCACGCCGCGGTTGACCGCCTCGTCGCACATGGCGGAGAGTGCATCGCTGCCATCGCAGGGGCCGTTGGAGCCCAGCGACAGGTTGAGCACCTGCGCGCCCTGCTGCACAGCCCAGTCCACGCCGGCCATCACGTCGCTGGTTGCGCCGCTGCCGTTGTCGCGCAGCACCTTGGCCACCAACAGCCTGGCCTGCGGCGCGAGACCGATGTAGCGGCCGCCGGAGGCCTCACCGCTGCCGGCCACCGTGCCCGCGACGTGGGTGCCGTGGCCGTGGCCATCGACGCCGCCCGGCTTGGTCCCGGTGAAGTCCTTGGCCTCGATGATGCGGTCGCCGAAGTCAGGATGGTTGGGATCGATGCCGGTGTCGATGATCGCGACCTTGATTCCGGTGCCGTCGAAGCCCAGATTCCAGAGGAAGGGGGCGTGAACCTTGGGCGCCGAGACATCCAGCAGGGCGTAGACCGGCAGATCTTCCCAGATGCGCTCCACAAAGGGCTGTTGCTGCAGCGCCAGCAGCGCCTCGGGCGTGCCAGCCGCGGGCTGCGCGGGGATCAGCTCAAACTGCGGCCCCAGCGCGACACCCACCTCGGCAGACCGGGCGGTATCGTTGAAGGCTTGCATCGTCTCAGCGCTGGAGTACTGGACGATGACTTGAACTATCTGGCCGGCCTGGCTGTCGGCGATACGGGCTAAAAAGGATTCGCTCATGCGTGCCTCCTGGCGGGTGAAGATGACGGTTGGTTGCCGATTACACTAAACGAGACTGGCGACGACTTTCCGGGCCACCGCGACGAGGCGCCGCTCTACAGCGCGTAGACCGGCCGATCCTCCTCCACGTGGCTGATCCAGGGCAGATCCAGCAGATCCAGCCCGGCGCGGCCGGTGCAGGTCACGACCAAGGTGGGCAGCAGGCTCAGGCTGCGGCGGACGACGACACCGCGCGTGGCCAGAATCTGGCTATGGCCGGCGTCGATCTGGTCGACGCGCAGCAGCAGCCAGAATTCGGCCGCGGGCTGATCCTGCATGGCTTGACGGAGCTGGGGATCGATTTTCGCTGGGCTCACGGTTCACCTCCGATGCAAGGGTCTGACGCCCTTAGTAACTGTCTGCAATCAACTTGGTGGGTTGGCTCGGTCGGAGACCGGCCAAAGCGCTAAGTGTATCATCTCAATAGAGGGGGAAGACTTCCGAAGTCTTATGGACTGTGAGCTCGTTTTGAACAAACCTGCGCAGACTTCGGAAGTCTCGACCCCGGT
>JAJTXO010000833.1 GCA_021463315.1 Caldilineales bacterium
CGCCCACTTGCCTACTCGCCCACTTGCCTACTCGCCCACTTGCCTACTTGTCTACTTGTCTACTTGTCTACCTGCCTACTTGCCTACCCCCTCCCCCACCATGCACGAGTCTCTTCCGCTCCTCCACTTCCCCAGCCTGGCCGCATTTCCTGGCCTGGTTCACGCGGTCAGCACGCGGCATGGCGGCGTGAGCGCGGGCGGCTATGCCAGCCTGAACCTGAGCACCAGCACCGGCGATAGCCGCGAGAACGTGGACGCCAACCATCACCGCCTGGCTGCCGCGCTGAATGTGCCTCGGGAGCGCCTCACGACCACATGGCAGGTGCATGGCACGCTGGTGATGCAGGCGACCAGCGACAACCAGGGCGTCATGATCAGCCAGGCTGATGGCATTGTCACCGACACACCTGAGCTGCCGCTGACCCAGCGCTACGCCGATTGCACGCCGCTGCTGATCTACGATCCGCGCCGCCATGCCATCGGGCTGGGCCATGCTGGCTGGCGCGGCACAGTGGCTGGCATGGCCAGGGCGCTGGTGCAGGCCATGACCGTGGGCTTCGGCAGCGATCCGGCCGACCTGACGGCTGTGATCGGCCCGGCCATCGGCCCCTGCTGCTACGAAGTCGGCCCGGAGGTGATCGCGGCTGTGCGCGTCGCCTTCCCCGTGGCCGATGCACTGCTGACGGCGCGAGACAACGGCGCCGCTCATGGGCATTTCGACCTGTGGGCCGCCAACCGCTGGCAGTTGGAGCAAGCCGGCGTCGGCCAGATCGAGACGGCCGGCGTCTGCACCTGCTGCCAGCGCGGGACTTTCTTCTCTCACCGCGGCGACGGCCCTGTGACCGGCCGCTTCGGCGCGGTAATGATGCTGAGGACGTAATGCGTAATGCGTAACTCGTAACACGTAACCCGGAAGGATGCGATGCGCTTCCGGGTTACGTGATTGCTGGCAACGCGTGCTGCCTAGCCCGCCAAACACCCCGCGATTCCGAGTTACGAGTTACGTGTTACGCCCTATGCACAAACACCCCGCGATTCCGGGTCACGAGTCACGCCTCATTCGCAAGCACCCCATACCCAGACAAACACCCCGCGATTCCGGGTTACGAGTTACGCATTACGAATTACGTGTTAGCACCCTCGGAGCCATGCCGTGACTGACACCATCGACATCGCCGCCAACCTGGCGCAGGTTCGAGAGCGCATGGCTGCCGCGGCGCGGCGCGCGGGCCGATCGTTGGACGAAATCACGCTGCTGGCGGTGAGCAAGACCCACCCGGTTGGGCTGATCGAGCAGGCGCTGACAGCCGGGCAGCGCGACTTCGGCGAGAACCGGGTCGAGGAGGCCTGGGCCAAGTTCGCCGATCCCGACTCGCCCGAGTCGCTGGCCAGCCGGCTGAAAACCGCCGATCGGCCGCGGCTGCATCTGATCGGGCCGATCCAGAGCCGCAAAGCCAGCCTGGCCATCGCCTGCCGCCCGACGCTGATCCACGCAGTGGACCGGCTGAAGATCGCCGCGCGGCTGGATCGTCTGGCCGGCGAGGCGCAGCTCGTGCAGGAGGTGCTGCTGGAGGTCAACGTAGCCGGCGAGGCCAGCAAGTTCGGCTTCAGCCCTGAGGCCGTGCAGCGTGACGCCGGGGTCATCCTGGTTCTGCCCTGGCTGCGAGTGCGCGGCTTGATGACCATCCCGCCCTACGAGCCTGACCCAGAGGCTGCCCGTCCGTACTTCGTCGCGCTGCGCCGCCTGCGAGACCAGTTGGCGCAGCATCACCCGCAGGCGGATTGGCGCGCCCTGAGCATGGGCATGAGCCACGACTTCGAGGTGGCCATCGAAGAAGGCGCGACGATTGTGCGCGTCGGCACGGCGATTTTTGGGACACGTGATGCGTAATGCGTAACACGTAACCCGGAAGGGAGCGATGCGCTTCCAGGTTCGTGATTGCTTGTAACGAGTACTGCATAGTCCGCCAGGCACCCCGCGATTCCGGGTTACGTATTACGTGTTACGCCTCAATCACAAACACCCCATACCCGGACAAGCACCCCGCGATT
>JAJTXO010000834.1 GCA_021463315.1 Caldilineales bacterium
TGGTTGGCTGCTATACTGCTTGTGTTCTCGACCGTTGGGCCAGGCGCACCGCCCAACCTGGGTCTGCCCTGGCCAACCCGGACGTGGCGCTTCGTCCGGCTTTCATCGCTCAGCTTTCGGCCCACACGCCAAGCTATCCCGTGTATCATCTCAATAGATTGGGGAAGACTTCCGAAGTCTCATGGACTGTGAGCTCGTTTTGAACAAACCTGCGCAGACTTCGGAAGTCTCGACCCCGGTTTTTTGAGATGATACTATCCCGTCAATCCAAGGAGCTCGCACCTCATGGCAACACCCAAAGATGTCTTGAAGATGATCAAGGACCATCATCTGAAGATGGTCGATGTCAAGTTTACCGACCTGTTTGGCGAATGGCAGCACTTCTCCATGCCGGTCGAGGAGTTCTCCGAAGAAGGGGCCTTCGAAGAGGGCATGGGCTTCGATGGCTCCTCCATTCGCGGCTTTCAGAGCATCGAGTCCAGCGATATGATCCTGCTGGCCGACCCCGACTCGGCCATGATCGATCCGGTGTGCGAGCTGCCCACCCTGAGCCTGACCGGCGACGTGTACGATCCGATCACGCGCACCCCTTACAGCCGCGATCCGCGCTACATCGCCAAGAAGGCGGTGGAGTATCTGAAAGGCACCGGCATCGCCGATACGATCTACATCGGCCCGGAGGCGGAGTTCTTCGTCTTCGACAAGGTGATGTTTTCAGCCGGCGAGTATTCCGCGGCCTACCAGGTGGACAGCATCGAGGGGCCATGGAACAACGGCATCTTCGGCTTCGGCCATTCGGTGCCACACAAGCGCGGCTACTTCCCGGTGCCTCCGCTGGACACCTTGCAGGATCTGCGCTCGGAGATGGTGCGCACCATGATCGCCGCGGGCGTGGATATCGAGCTGCATCACCACGAGGTGGGCACAGCGGGCCAGTGCGAGATCGACATGCGCTACAAGCCGTTGGTGCGCATGGCCGATCAGGTGCAGATCTACAAGTACGTGGTCAAGAACGTAGCCAAGAAACATGGCAAGACCGCCACCTTCATGCCCAAGCCGATCTACGCCGACAATGGATCGGGCATGCACACCCATCAGAGCCTGTGGAAGGATGGCCAGCCGCTCTTCGCGGGCGACCGCTACGCGGGGCTGAGCCAGATGGCGCTGTGGTACATCGGCGGCCTGCTGAAACATATCAACGCGCTGTTGGCCATCTGCGCGCCGACTACCAACTCCTACCGCCGGCTGGTGCCGGGCTACGAGGCGCCGGTGGTGATCGCCTACTCGGCCCGCAACCGCTCGGCTGCCTGCCGCATCCCCATGTATTCCCGGTCGCCCAAGGCCAAGCGCGTCGAGTTCCGCTGTCCCGACCCGACCGCCAACCCTTACCTGGCCTTCGCTGCCTGCCTGATGGCTGGACTGGACGGCATCAAGAACCAGATCGATCCGGGCGATCCAGCCGAGGTGGACCTCTTCGAGGCCGAGCACATGGGCACTGTCAAGACCACCGTCGGCAAGCTCAACGAATCGTTGGACGCGCTGGCAGCTGATCACGATTTCCTGCTGGAGGGCGGCGTCTTCACCCCTGACGTGCTGGAGGCCTTCGCCAAGTACAAGTGGGACACCGAAGTCGGCCCGGTGGCGCTGCGGCCGCATCCGTATGAGTTTCTGCTGTATTACAATTCGTAGCCGTTGCCAGTTGTCGGCGGCAGCTGGCAGGTGCTGAACAGATGTGACTGACCGCCTGCCGCCGGCAATTTCTCTTCCGCGGCGAGTCTGGTGTCTTGTTTGGGGGCGGCGCGAGAGATGGCTTTGGCTGTCTCTCGCGCTGTATTTCGAACGCCAACGGCTCTCGATACCGCGCAGACGCCTGTTCGACCAGCAGATCTGGCGCGCGAACTTGTTGCAAAGGGCGGGCCTGCGGTACAATGCCGCGCCATGACAACTTATGACCTGTGCATTGCCTGGAACTGGCCCTATGACGCCGGTTTTGTCGATATCCTGGAGCAAGCGTGCGTGGAGCGTGGCCTCACGGTGTTGCAAGTC
>JAJTXO010000835.1 GCA_021463315.1 Caldilineales bacterium
AAGAACAGCGCCGCGATGGCCGCCAGGCTCAGCGCAGACACCAGCGCGCCGGCGCTGCTCACCGGGGTGGCGCCGTGGCGGATCGCCACCTCGTGCTGGCCGGCCGGCACATCCACGGCAATCAGGCCGTAGGGCGGCTCGGTGCGATGGGGCGCGGGCTGTCCATCCACCGTGGCCCGCCAGCCGGGAAAATCGTAGGTGTAGAACAACACGACGCCCGGCTCGGTCGCGTTCACCTGGGCCGTCACCGATGCACCAGCGGCCGTGCTGCTGATCTCGCCGCTGCCGGCCAGCCACACCGCGCGCTGCAGCGGCTGGCCAGCCAGATACTGCGCGACCAACGGCGTGTCGTCGAAGGCCTGCTCCGTGTAGATGGTGCGGCCGATCATCTCCGGGTAGGTGGTCTCGAAGCGAATGATCGACAGAGCGCTTTCATCCACCGGTGTGATGTCGGTGTATTCAGGCAGGGCGAAGGTGAGACTGGCCAGCACCACAGCTAAGCCGACCATGGCCGCGGGCGGGGCCTGCGCGGCGGCCGCGCTGCGCTCCGTTGTCAGACCGGCCCGCGGCCACAGCAAGCCAGCCACGGCCGCGCCGCCCAGGATGGCCAATCCCAGGCTGGCCAGGCCCAGCAGCCGCCAGGGAAACTGGATCAGCGCGGCCGGGCCGACCCGATCCCACAGCGGCTGCGCCAGCGGCAGCATCAAGGCCAGGCTGGCCAGCGTCGCGGCCAGGAAAAAGCCGACCACGCCGCGCTGCGGTCGGCCGCGACGCAGGCCAGTCACGGCCGCAGCCACCGCCAATACGACCCCGGCGATGCCCAGTTGAAAGCTCAGCCCATCGTTGGGCCCGGCCAGGTCGTCGGAGTAGCCGTAGCCCCAGAAGGGGTCCAGCAACTGGCTCAGGTAGACGAAATGGCCGCGATAGCCGTAGCTGCCCTGCACCCACTGCTCCTGGAGGATGTAGCGCTGCTCCAGCAGCATGGGCAGCAGGAAAATCGCGGCCAGGCCGACTCCCAGCAGCCCGCCGGCCGCCAGGCGCAGCATGGCGCGGCCCAGATCGGCCCATTGCCAGCCATTTTGCACCCCCAGCCGCAGCCAGGCAAAAAGCAGATAGGCCAGCAACAGGGGGGTGAAGACCAGAATCGAGCCGGTGTGCGTCAGCAGCAGGCCGCCATAGGCCAGGCCGGCCAGGGCTACGCTCCTCAGCCCAAGCCCCTCGCGCGGCTGGGGCGCGGGGAGTCTGGCCTCCTCTCCCTCGGCGGGAAGGGACGGGGTCGAGGGCGCCACCACGGCATCGAAGGCCAGCAGCACCCATGGGAACCAGGCCAACGCGCTGAACTCAGCAAAGGCTGCGCGCACGTAGATGGTCAACAGGTGATAGGGCGCGTAGACATAGAGCAACCCGCCCACCAGCGCGGCCGCCCGGCCGGCCGGCCCGCGGCCAAACCAGCGGCGCAGCAGCAGAAACATGCCCCAGCCGCCGAACAAAAAGCCCAGCGCCCAGGCCGCTTTCACCGCCGCGGTGAAGCCCAGCCCCAGCAGATGAAAGCCCTCGGCCACGTAATAGGCCAGCGGCGCGTAGAGCAGCCAGAGCGGATAGCCGTAGCCCAGCGCGTGATCGGGGCCCCAGCGCGGCCACAGCGCGCCATCGCGCAGCGCCTTGTCGAACTCCACCAGAAAGAAGACCGAATGATCCGCGTCGTGCGCGCCGAAGAAATAGCCCGGGCTGGCCAGCGGCGCCAGCGCAAAGGCCGACAGCAGGAAAAGCAGGATCAGTTCACGGTCGAAATGCTTGCGAATGCGTTGCATGATGCTGGGGGGTGGGGACTGGGGACTGGGGGCTGGGGAATGGAGAATGGAGAATGGAGAATGGAAAACCGATCACCGATCACCGATCACCGTCTGAATCACGGATTGTCACGGATTAGCGGATTACGCGGAGGCGGAGCGGCCGCACCATTCACCATTCACCAATTCACCATTCACCAATTCCCCAATTCTCCATTCTCCATTCTCCATTCTCCATTCTCCATTCTCCAT
>JAJTXO010000836.1 GCA_021463315.1 Caldilineales bacterium
TGGCAGCGCCTAGCCGCGGCCAGCCCCTGGGGCGTGCTGGCGGCCATCGTTGGCAACGCGGTGCTGGTGGTTGGCCTGACCGCGGCCCGCTTGATCTTCTATCAGCAGCGCTGCGCGGTCTGGCTGGCGGCGCAACCGGCGCCAGCGCCCCACATCGATTCTAATGGCTAAAGCGCCTGCTCAGCCAGAGGCGCCGGGCGTGCGCACAGGCCAGCCCGAGCGGCAAGCTATTTTCTAAGCAGCTATTTCCTGAGCAGGAGTGTAGTTCGTGGCTCAATCTAATCAACTCGTACAGCCTGCACAATACGACGCCAACAATATCACTGTGTTGGAGGGGCTGGAGGCGGTGCGTCGCCGTCCTGGCATGTACATCGGCGGCACCGATGGCAAGGCGCTGCATCATATGGTGTACGAGGTGGTGGACAACTCCATCGACGAGGCCATGGCCGGCGCGGCCGACAGCATCGAGATCGTCATCCACCCGGACGAAAGCATCAGCGTGGCCGACAATGGCCGCGGCATCCCCGTGGGCATCCATGAGCAGACCGGCCTCTCCGCGCTGACCGTGGTGATGACCAAGCTGCACGCGGGCGGCAAGTTCGGCGGCGGCGGCTACAAGGTCTCCGGCGGCCTGCACGGCGTCGGCGTCTCGGCCGTCAACGCCCTGTCGGAGTGGATGGTGGTCGAGGTGCGGCGCGAGGGTCAGATCTGGCGGCAGCGCTTCGAACGCGGCATTCCAGTCAGCCGCGTCGACGCCATCGCCAAGATGCAGCCCGGCGAGGCCACCGGCACCAAGACCACCTTCCTGCGCGATGCCGGGATCTTCGAGGTGCTGGATTATCGCTACGAGACCCTCTTGCAGCGCTTCCGCGAGATGGCCTTTCTGACGCGCGGCATCACCATCAAGTTCAGCGATCTGCGCGGCGACGAGCCGCGCCACAACACCTTCTACTTCGAAGGGGGCGTGCAGAGCCTGGTGCGCTATCTGAACAAGAACCGCGAGGTGCTGCATGAGCCGATCTACGTCGAGCGTGAGATCGAGGGGGTGTTGGTCGAGGCGGCCTTGCAGTACACCGACGGCTACAACGAATCGACCTACACCTTTGCCAACACCATCAACACCCCCGACGGCGGCAGCCATCTGACCGGCCTGCGCACCGCGCTGACCCGCACCGTCAACGACTACGCGCGCAAGCAGGGCATGCTCAAGGACAACGAGGCCGGCTTCACGGCCGACGACACGCGCGAGGGGCTGACCGCCATCGTCAGCGTCAAGCTGCCCGACCCTCAGTTTGAAAGCCAGACCAAGGTCAAGCTGCTCAACGCCGAGGTGAAAACCCACGTGCAGCAGGCCGTGGGCGAGGCGCTGACCGAGTGGATGGAGGGCAACCCGCGCGACGCCAAGAAGATCGTCGAGAAGTGCCAGACCAGCAGCCGCGCCCGCGACGCCATGCGCAAGGCCAGGGATCTGGTGATCCGCAAGAGCGCGCTGGAGAGCGCCACCCTGCCCGGCAAGCTGGCCGACTGCTCCGAGCGCGACCCGGCCAAGTCGGAGCTGTACATCGTCGAGGGTGACAGCGCCGGCGGCTCCGCCAAGCAGGGTCGTGACCGCCGCTTCCAGGCCATTCTGCCGTTGCGCGGCAAGATTCTCAACGTCGAGAAGGCCCGGCTGGACAAGGCGCTGGCCAATCGGGAGATCCAGGCGCTGATCACCGCGCTGGGCACCGGCATCGGCGACCAGCTCAATGTGGAAAACCTGCGCTACGGCCGCGTGCTGAACAGCCGCAGCGTCAGTACGTTGGCCTGGCTCGTCGTGATGGTGATGGGCGTCTACCTGGTCATCGAGCTGCTCGAGCTCGCCCGCGCCCGTACTCTCATGACGATCGGCGAGGGCTTCGACGAGAAGCTGCGCCAGACGGTCTTCGACGCCGCCTTCCAGGCCAACCTGAAGCGCCTGCCCGGCGGGCATACGCAGCCCTTCGGCGACCTGAAGACGCTGAAGGACTTCATCGCCTCGCCCTTCGTCAGCTCGGTGCTCG
>JAJTXO010000837.1 GCA_021463315.1 Caldilineales bacterium
TGTCCACGCTGCGCAGCAGGGCGCGAGTCGTGCCACCGGTGTACCACAGCGCCGCGCGGGCGTAGAGGATCAATCCTTGCGGCGACCGCATCGGCGCGATGGCAAATTGGTGGATAGCGGCATGGTCATACCAGGATTGAGGCCGCAGGATGGCCTCCCAGTGCTCGCCGCCGTCACTGCTGCGGTAGAGCGTTTGCGGGTGCGGGGATGTGGAGTCCAGAAGGTAAACTGTTCCATCGCCGAGGAAGAACGGCGACACGATGAGTCGCGAGTAGCTTGATCGAGAACAGGGTGGCAAACCATCCATCTGCTCGGGCCTGTATGTTACTGCTGCCTGCGTCAGTGCTGGGTGCCTGAGGCATAGCACGCACAACAGCCCAAACGCGCGCATGGCCATTCGCAGCCAGGTCAATTGGGTGTGCATATCTGGCCTCCCGGTCAGGGTGTTGGTGTACTGGGCCGTGGGCAAGCCCAGGCTTTGCCCAGCTCGGTCAGTCGCTTCGGATTTGGCCCCCAGGGGCTGAACGACGTGTCATACAGGAAAGTAGCAGACCCATCTTGCCTGGTCCATGAAACGAACCATGCAACGCCATCATATCCTGGGTTCAGACTTGGGTCAATGAGCCATGTCAGAACTGGCTGCATCAAATCGTCGCGAACATTTTCAATAGTTGCAGCGGGAAAGCCCTCGTATACGCCCAGATAACCATATTCTGTTACGAGTAGGGGCTTCCCGCGAGTGAGATCACATTGTGGGGTCGCACAGTCGTGCTGACCCAAGAAATAGTGGCGGAGTGCGTTTTCAAGACAAATCCACCACGCAAGGCTAATTGCTTGGTTGGCGCCACAGATATTGCTCTGATCGTCCCGCGCGCTGCTTGTTACAGGATACGTGTGAATGTGAACCCCATCCAGCCCTACTGGCGGCGTTATTTGGCTCAGTCGCGCCAGGAAAGCGGTCCACCAAGGATTGGAGTGATCGCCCCGTGTGTAGAACTGGCCGCAACAATAGACTTTGGCTGTCGGATCGCCGGCCTTGATGGCCCGGTAGATCTCAGCGTATCGATTGGCCGCCAGAGTAGCCATCTGCTGGGTCCAGTCAGGCGGCGTCTGGTTGGGTAATACTTTGCAGGCATCGGCTTCGGGTGTGCCTGGTGTCAGGGTTTTGGCTACCATTCTGCACAATACACGCGCGCACTGTCCAGGCTCGTAGAATGGCGTTGGTGTCGGAGTGAGCGTGTTCTGGGGCGGCAGCTGGTAGGCGATAGTCCACGGGTGATCGGGTTCGTTGTAGATCAGCCATATCTTGCCTGGATACGCGGCCGCTTTAGTCGTTAATTCCTGCGGCGTCCAGTGTCCGTTGGGGTTGATCCAACCCTGGTTAACCACTTCGCCAGGTTTGTCAGCGCACCACACCATCGGGACGTAGAACATGTCAGCCATACGCCCGCTGCCAGCCCACAGATACTGGTGATCCCAATCGAAGTACCAGTCGCGATTCAAGCGATTGAGATCAGGTGTGGGCTGTTGGCGACCGTCGCCCGCAGCAAAGCCGCGGCCAGCATATTGGTTATCGCATTGCCCGATCAACGAAAGCGGCAGGTAATACTCGTGAACGGTAGAAATCTCCCGATACACGACCGGTGAACTTGGCGTGGCCGTTGGTGGTGTCGCTGGCGACTCCGGCGTTTGGTAGGCGGGATCACGTCGCCAGAGCGCGGCAGCCACAACAGGGTCGTCAATGGACTCAGGTACAAAGGGCGAGGGATAAGCCCGCCGGGTGGGTGTGGGTGGGTGCAACGGCGAGATGAAAGGGGGTGTGGGGGTAGATGTCCGGCTTTGCGCCGGTTGCGCCCAGGCGGTTGGCTGTGGACGGCCTCCGAACAGAGACAGCAGCGCCAGGGCAGCCAAAGCCAGCAATACGGCCAAGGCCCCGCCAACGGTTCGCAGGTCCGCACGGTGACTCTTCATGGTGCATCCTCCTGAAATGGCTATACGCCAGGTTCAACACCGGTTTCGTGTCTTCCGTCACGATCGCT
>JAJTXO010000838.1 GCA_021463315.1 Caldilineales bacterium
CGTCGAGCGGCGCGCGGCTGGCTTGAACCATGGCATTCTCGACCGCCTGCTCATCCACAGGGGAAAGAAACGCCACCGGCTTGCCCTGATAGGTAATGACGTATTCGGCCTGTTTCTCCCGCACCTGGCGCAAGACGTCAGCGGTATGCTCGCGCAGCTCACGTACTCCGATGACGGGCATGGCAAACCTCGCTCTGTGTCATAAAGTGCTGGACACTTCGCAGTGTCCGGCTTCTAAGTTGCTACAAATGTGTCACATTTGCGGTCACAGTATACTGCGCACGTGGAAAAAGTCAACCAGCACACATCGAAACCAACCTTGCGGAGTTGTGCAGGGAGTCGAGGCTTGAGCCGCCGCTTGGTGTCATCTCAATAAACCGGGGTCGAGACTTCCGAAGTCTGCGCAGGACAGTCCATAAGACTTCGGAAGTCTTCCCCAATCTACTGGATCTC
The DNA here is from genome assembly GCA_021463315.1 of Caldilineales bacterium. Lineage (GTDB taxonomy): Bacteria > Chloroflexota > Anaerolineae > JAAEKA01 > JAAEKA01 > JAAEKA01. The sequence goes on from JAJTXO010000838.1 coordinate 454, forward strand.
CTGTGGCGCAGCAGGCGTGACTTCCAGGCTTTGTTCGAACGCTGGCCGCAGGTCGCGATAGGCCAGCGTCCACGCGCTGCTCTCGAAGACCAGGTAGACGCCTTGCACCAGGATCAGCGGGATGCTCAGAATCGCCAGGAAGATGGGCAGACCGGCCAGCAGGGCCCAGCCGATCGAGTTGGTCAGCGCGTAGACGGCGTAGCCCAGGCCGAAGCCGAGGCCGCCGCCCAGCAGGGTCAGCCCGATGACCAGCGGAATCAGCACCACCAGGAAGCCGAAACCGATGACCGCCATCAACAGCCAGAAGATCGCCACATCGCCAGCCTTGCGCCGCGCCATCTGCGTGCCCAGGGCAAACGCCTCGCCCACGCTGCGATCCTCCAGTGCGATCTGCCGGCGCCAGAACTGCTGCAAGACGCTGATCACGGCCGTCAGCGCGATGATCAGCAGAATCGCCAGCAACATCAACACAGCCGTCAGAATGCCGCCCATGATGCTCAGCGCCTCACTTTCGAAGATCAGCAACAGCAGCGGGGAGGCCGCCAACAGCAACATGCCCATCACCACCACGAAAACCACGATCCCAACCAGGAGGTCCAAGAGGAACATGCGCAGAGCGCGTTGGCTCCAGCCCAGGCGCAATCCCGCGCGCCAGGTGGGCGCGGCGCCGCTTTCCTCGATCTGATCGACCGCGCGGTAGAGGCCGGTGCGGGCCACATATTGCACCACGGTCAGGACGACGATCAGCAGCAGCAGCAAACAGCAGCCCAACAGGGCAAAGCCGGCGATCACGCCGGGGTCAGGCAGGTTCCAATCGGAGAACATGGCGGGTGGCATCCCATTGGTCGGGCCGCTGCCGCCGCCGAAGTTGTAGGTCGAGGTGCTGCCCCCCCCGCCTCCGCCGCTCAGGGCCAACAGAATGCCCAGAATCCACAACACCTTGTAGCGCCAGGTGAGCCTGGCCGCTCGTTGGATGATCTCAGTGTAGTTCATCGGAATCTCCTTCTTCGTTGGGACGTTTGCCCCGCAGCGCCCGCTTGATGCGTTCCCAGACCGACTTGACCTCTTGAGCCTCGTCGGGGCTGATCTCGGCCAGGTCGTAGCGGGCAACGACGAAGGCCGCGGTCAGCGCTGCCAGATCCACTTCTGTCTCGGGCCAGCTCTGCTCCAGATCCTGCATGAACTCCTGGGGCGTCTGCGCGGGCTGGCGCGCGATGCCTTGATCAGACGCCCGACGCAGCGTGCTGAGGTAGAAATAGCGCACCTGGTCGCGCGGGGAGAGGCCGGCCACGCGGATGAAGCGCCAAGGTCGACGCATGCTTTCGTCGGCTGTTGGGCCGCGCCGGCCGGGCAGGCTGAGTTGGAGGCTTTTGGCCAGCGTCTGCATGCCTTGCCCCCACGATTGAAGGTATGCCCAAAGGCCGGCCAGCAGGAGGGTGAGCTTGCGCCGGGTCAGGTCCAAGCCCTCCTTGCCCAGCAGCAGCCGCAGCGCAATCAACAGCACGATGAGCACGACGAGCCAGATCAGCGCGCCGCCCAGCCACGAGGAGATCGAGATCGCCCTCACCGCGGTCCTGGCGCT
>JAJTXO010000839.1 GCA_021463315.1 Caldilineales bacterium
AAGTACTGTTCAAACACCTAACAATGATTAGAAACGGCCTGTGTTTGCGTTATCGAATAGAAATGCCTTCTATTTGCGCAAAAACATGGTCGGAAGTCTTCCCCATGTATTGAGATGATACGCTTCCACTTATTGCGCCATGCTCGCCCCTTGGTCAGGGAGTCGAACCAAGGCCGCACCGACCACGGCGAGAATCAGCGGCGGTCTACAGTTGGATCCAACGACAGCGCCTGATGGAGGCGGCATCGGGGACTGGCAGTCCCCGGAGGGTCTGGCAGCCCTGTTCAAGTGCCCTATGGAGGTGACCCTGTGATACCCCAACGTCTTCGGCGGTTTCTTCGTTTACAGCGCCTGAGTGCGGGCCTGGTGGGCCTTACCTTCGGGGTGCTGATCTCGATTCTGGCAAACTGGCTTTCTGATCGCGGGACACGCCTCATTCCCTTCCTTGTGGCGCTGCTGATCATTTCTATCGTTGTCGCGCTGGTGTTGTACCTGCGTGAGCCTTTCAGCCCGGTGAAGGTCGCCATCCGGGCGCCGGTCACGATCCACAACGAGCTGGATGCCCGCCAGTACGCGCGACCTGGCTTCGTTGGGTTTGTGCCCTACTACACGCCGCGCTGGAGCTCGCCTGCCAGCAAGCTGGATGCTGAGGCGCGCAAGAAGGCCATCGAGGAATCGGACTTCGCGGCGCTGGACATCGAGAACTCCAATCTGATGCCTACTGTCCAGGCGATCATCAGCCACAAAGAGCGCTTGAAGCATTGCTGGCTGATCGCTACGGCCGGCCAAGAAGGGGAGGGATCCGGCGCTTTCACGTCGCTGTTGATCAACTACCTGCAGGCCAAACATGGCATCGGGTGCAAGTTCTATCACGGCGACGCATACACCGTCAATCTCGAGAGCGACGCCGAGCTGCCAAGACGCATCTACGATCGCGTGCTTGCGATCTTCGGCGAGGCTGAGCGCATAGGCCTCTCGCCGCAGGACCTGGTGGTCGATGTCACCACGGGTATTCGCAGCATGGCGCTGGGCGCGACATTGGCGTGCCTCGACGCCGAGCACACCATCGAGTTCGTCGGCACCGCCTACGACAACAGCGGCAACCCAACCGGGCCGCTGTATCCGATCATCTTCAACTTCGAGGCTTTGCCAGGCCAATGACGCTGATCTCTGCTGTCCTCACCCTCCAACCTGCCGAGCCGGCCACCCTGCCCATCTACCTGGGACGAGCGACGCACGCCTGGTTCCTGGACCAGGTGCGCAGCCTGGACCCGGCGCTGGCCGACAGCCTGCACGCGCCCAACCAGGAGCGGCCCTTCACCATATCGAATCTGCTGGGCGCGGCGAGGTTGCCCGCGCGGCCGGAAGTTGGCAGCCTTGCGCCCGATCGCCTCTGCTTCCTGCGCCTGACCAGCTACCAGCCGGCGTTGTCAGCCCTGTTGGAGGAGCGGCTGCTGCCCCATCTGCCGGAGACAGCCTTGTTGGCTGGCGCGACGTTCCGGGTGCTGGGCGCGACCACGGATGAGACGCAGCATGCCTGGGCCGGGCGCACCACCGAGCAGGATCTGCTGCTGGAGCAAACGCTGCATGGCCAGCCGCCGGCTGGATTGACCATGCGCTTTGCCTCACCGACGGTGTTTCGCTCGCAGGAGCTGCTGCTGCCGCTGCCGTTGCCCAAGCTGGTGTTCGAGGGCCTGGTGCGGCGCTGGAACCTGTTTGCGCCGGTGGCGCTGCCCAACGAGGTGGTGCGCTTCGCCGAGGAGTGCGTGGCCATCAGCCGCCATTCTCTGTATACCGAGCGCGTGACCTTCGGCGGGCAGGGCGAGCATGGTGCATTCCCCGGCTTCTTGGGCCACGTGGGCTACACCTTCCGCGTCAGAGATCGCTACTGGATGGGCCTGATCCATCTGTTGGCTAAGTTCAGCCTGTATGCAGGTGTGGGCCAGCGGACAACGATGGGAATGGGGCAGGCGCGGAAGGGGTGAGAGTGGGGGGTGGGGAATGGAGAATGGAGAATGGGGAGTGGGGAGTG
>JAJTXO010000084.1 GCA_021463315.1 Caldilineales bacterium
CCCCAGCGAAGGCCGATCCTGGCGCGGCTGGACGCAAAGAAGCGCCGGCTTTTCCACAGCCAGCGCAGCTTTTCCACCGATTCGGCCAGGTTTTCCACAAACTACGGGGCTGTAAGCTAATCTATCAGACTCTCACCCACTCCATCACCGGCTGCGGCGCAACGATGCGCGCCCGCAGACTCTCGACCGCGTTCTGCACCGCGTCGTCGCTTTGCGCCAACCTTTCGATCTTTTCAACGCTGTGCATCACCGTGGCGTGATCCCGCCCGCCGAACAGCGCGCCGATATTGGCAAAGGAGAGATCCAATTGGCTGCGCAGCAGATACATGGCGATCTGGCGCGCCTGCGTGATCTCGCGCTTGCGGCTGGGGCTGATCAGATCGTCCAGGCTGACCTCGAAATAGCGAGCCACCAAGACCACCACCTCATCGGCCGTCACCTGGGCCTTGAGCGGGGCCATGTCGGCCAGAATCGCCTCGATGCGCTCGGCGGTGAGACGGACGCCGCTCAGGCTGGCGTGGGCCAGCACCTTGGTCAGCGCCCCCTCCAGCTCGCGAATGTTGCTGGTCACCAGCCCTGCGATGCACCCCAAGAGCTCGTTGGAGAGCACCACGCCCTGCGAGACGCATTTGGCGCCCAGGATGGCCAGCCGCGTTTCCAGGTCTGGCGCCTGGATGTCGGTGATCAATCCCCACTCGAAGCGGGAGCGCAGCCGATTCTCCAGGGTGGATATGGCCTTGGGCGGCCGGTCGCAGGCCAGCACCACTTGCCGGCCGGCCTCGTGCAGGGCGTTGAAGGTGTGAAAGAGCTCTTCCTGGGTGCTGGGCTTGCCAGCCAGAAACTGCACATCGTCCACCAGGAGCACGTCGCTGGTGCGGTACTTGGCCCGGAACTGCTCCTGGGTGTTGGTGCGAATGGCCGTCACCAGCTCGTTGGTGAACATCTCGCAGGAAACGTAGACCGCCTTGTAGCCGTTTTGGCGGCAGCGATGGGCGATGGCGTGCATCAGATGGGTCTTGCCCAGGCCAACGCCACTGTAGATGAACAAGGGATTGTAGCGCCCGCCCGGCCGGTCGCCTACGGCCATGGAGGCGGCATGGGCCAGCAGGCTGTTGGAGCCGACCACAAAAGTCTCGAAGGTATAGGTGGCCACCAGCGGCAGCCCTTGATCCGCGCCATGGCGGTTGACGGATGCAGAGCCAGCCAGCGACAGCCCGTCAGCCGGCGCCGGTTCAAGCAACGGCGCGGGGGAGGGCTGCTCAGCCTCGCGCAGCGGATGGGGCTGAACGCTGTATTTGATCTCTACCTCCCGCCGGACAATGTGTCGCAAGGTGTTCTTGACCACCCGATTCAGGCGCACATCGAGCCAATCCTTGACAAAGCCATTGGGAACTGCGACCAAAAATGCGCCGTCCTCATAAGCCATGAACCGGGTAGGGTGCAAATACATCTCATAGATGTCGGGCGTCACCTGCAGTTGAAGTTCACCCAGCGCGGCCTGCCAGGCTTTCTGGGGATTGATCGCTGGCGCGTCGAATAAAAGCGGTGCATTTGCCATAGACATGGAAGAATACCTCAACAGGAGAAACTGCTCAGCCCAAGACTTCGGAAGTCGCCGCAGCACTCAAAAGGACACAATTTCGGGTGAAAGGCCAAGTTCGACCCTGCTGCGGCGACTTCCGAAGTCATTCGATAGAAAGCGCCGCGAAGCATTGTCTCGGATGCAGCGTGCATCTGAGCGATGGTCTATCGTCGATCTGTTTTTCCTGCCCAAAGGCGGAACATAAGGTGATCGCACTGGCAATGGCCCTGGCAAGCGGCCATTCGGGATAGCGTGGGAAACCAGCCTGGACTGCTCGGTGGTTCGATGATGGCTGCAATGATCGCGCCAGTCCAACTGATGCGTGGGCGGGCCAGCATGTCGTTGAGAATGAAGCCGATCTTCGCTGAAACGATGGCTGAAACTGCGTTGCTGGGCGGGGTTTACGGCCCACAATCCTGCCTGCGATCTGGGATGATTGTATGCGCGCGGCCTTGTTGCGTCAATTGCCTCCGGCCAGGATTCTCCTCCTCCTCGCGCAATTTATCGTCAAACGCCCGCTTTAGAACGGGTGTCTTACGCGGTATGTAGTGTTCGCGCTTTCACCGAAGCACAAGGCTTCCCGCGCCACTCGGCATAAAATCGCGCTTATGGTCGACTCAGGGCTTTTTCAGCTATCGCAAACATTTAAGGTGGAGGCGTCGAGGCCGTCCAGCAAGACGCCACCACGACCACTAGATATCCGGTCAACGCGGCCAGCAACTACTAAATAGAGGCATCATAGCCCAGTTGAGCGCCGCCAGGATTTTCCCACATTTCCCAACCGGAGATCGGCGCTTTACACCGATGCGCTGTCGTCCTCATCCTTTTTGCCCAGCTTGCTTTTCAGACGGTCAAGCAACGACGGCTTGGCAGGCTCGGACTGGCTGGTGGTGCGCGGCTTGAAGCGCTGGCCACAGCGCGAGCAGCGTTCGGCGTCAGCGGGTAGTTTGTAGCCACAGCTATAGCATTCCATGGGGTTGTTCCTCGCAGAAAGAGTGTTACCGACCGAAAGACTTCGGAAGTCGCCGCAGCAGGGTTGAACTGGGTCTTGCACCCGAAACTGCTGCGGCGACTTCCGAAGTCCTGAAGAGTTAACCATCGTCGGCTGATTTGCGCACGTCAGCGATCTGGCCGCCCGTGATGCGCAGCAGCTCGGCGGGCGTGATGCGCATCATGGTGTGATGGTCGCCGCCACCGCCATAGACAATAGCTTGGTCGAAGACGCGCGGGTCGATGATGGTGGGCAGCGGGTCTGGGAACCCAAAGGGAGGCACGCCGCCGGCCGGGTAGCCCGTGACGGCCAGCACCACATCGGCCGGCGCCAGGCGGATGCGCTTGCGCCCCACCCCCAGCAGATCGGCCAGCTGGCGGGAATCGATCTGCGTGACGCCGTTGGCGATCACCAACAGCTGGCTGTCCCGCTCGCCGCCGCGCACCACGAACAGCACTGACTTGACGATCTGTTCAGGCTGACAGCCCAAGGCCTGGGCAGCCAAAGCCACCGTCGGCGTCTCCTGAGCCGGCTCGATCAGCGTGGCCGCGATGGCATAGCTGCGGATGAAGAGAGCGAGTTTATCACGATAGATCTCTGACATGGCGCCTCGTTCAGGTCGTCCTCAGGTGGTTCGGCAGCCGCGCGGGCCGCCGGCCTTGGCCGCTCTTGGCGGCCGCCCCTGATTATAGCCAACAAGGGATGGGCTGCCAAGCCGCAGCGCGCGGCCTCAACTACACAGGATGGCCGCCCCTATGGTACACTGTTGCCCTACAGGAGACCTATGGCCCCAACGATCAACCGCGACAGCCTGGTGTTGCACAAAACCAAACCCGCTGTGGTGCTGCGCAGCGGCGACAAGCTGGAGATTTTGTTTCAGGACGGCAAGACGCTCAGCGTGCGGCCCAAGGATGTGGTGGTGCTGCATCCTGGCCCCATCGATTTCGCCGAGATGAAAGCGCCGCCTGGCGACGTGTTGGCCGCCTGGGAATGGGTCATCGATGGTCTCTATTTTTCCGGCGCGCCCGAAGCGATCCACAGCCACTCCCGCGCCCATGTGGAGAAGGAGCAGCGCAGCCGCGCCGCGCGCGCCGCCGAGGCGCAAGCCTGGACCGGCTTTCTGGGCCGCGTCCGGGAACACCGCTTCGAGCCCGAAGACAGCCGCTATCTGGCCGAGGTGGAGCTGCTGGCCTTGGGCCAGCGGGACAAAAGTCGGGTGCTGGCCGAGCTGGGCCAGGCGCAGACGCCAGAAAGCGCTCATGGCCTGCTGCTGGCTCTGGGCGTCTGGGATGCAACGGTGGATCCCTACCCGCGCCGGCTGGATCTGCCTGAACAGCCGCCCCTGATCGAGCTGCCCCCATTGCCCGACGAAGCGCGACGCGATCTGACCCATCTGCCCGCTTTTGCCATCGACAACGAGGGAACCAACGATCCGGACGACGCCATCAGCCTGGACGGCGACCGACTATGGGTCCACGTGGCTGATGTGGCCGCGCTGGTGACGCCCAACAGCGCGGCCGACCTGGAGGCGCGGGCGCGCGGCGCCAACCTCTACCTGCCGGAAGGCGTGGTCCCCATGTTGCCCTGGTCGGCCACCGAGCAGTTGGGGCTGGGACTGGCCGCGGTGTCGCCTGCGCTCTCCTTCGGCCTGCGGGTCACCCCGGACGGCGGCATTGCCGACCTGGAGATCGCGCCAAGCTGGGTGCGGGTGCAGCGCCTGACCTACGAGCAGGCCGAAGCGCTGCTCGAACAGGAGCCGCTGCGCACACTCGATGCCTGGGCCACTGTCCATGCGGCGCGGCGCGACGCCCAGGGAGCGATCGTCCTGAACCTGCCCGAAGTGCGCATCAAGGTGGAAGAGGGCCAGGTGGCCATCACGCCGCTGCCCTCGCTGCGCAGCCAGGAGCTGGTGGCCGAGTTGATGCTGATGGCCGGCGAGGCCGTGGCGCAGTGGGCCATCGAACGCAACCTGCCCATCCCCTTCACGGTGCAGGAGCCGGGGGAGCCGCAGGAGCCGCCGCACACCCTGTCTGAGATGTTCGCCAGCCGGCGACGCATGCGTCCCGGCCAGGCCAGCACCCGACCCGGCCCCCATGCCGGCCTGGGGCTGGCGGCCTATGTGCGCGTCACCAGCCCGCTGCGCCGCTATCTGGATCTGGTGGCGCATCAACAGGTGCGAGCCCTGCTGGCCGGTCAGCCCCCGCTGGATGAAGCGGCCCTGTTGGAGCGAGTCGGCGCGGCCGAGGCCGTGGGCGGCGCGGTGCGGCGAGCCGAGCAGATGGCCCGCCAGCATTGGACGCTGGTCTATCTGCAACAGCAGCAGCCAGCCTGGCGCGGCCAGGGGGTGATCGTGGACAAGGCAGGGCCCCGCGTCACCGTGTTGCTGCCGGGGCTGGCCTGGGAGCTGCGCGCTCACCTGCGCGAGGAATTGCCGCTGGACAGCGTTGTCTCTGTCAGCTACAACGGCGCCAACCTCGCGCTGCTGGATGCGCACTTCAAGGTGGGGTGAGCAGATCGGTCTGATCAGCGCCGCCGTGTATTTATTTCTTGCGGATCACGCACACCGATTCTGTATCTGGCTGGAAGTATACTACGCGATCGATGATACGCCGTGGAATAGGACGCATGACGGTCTTAACCGCCACCTGAGGAACGTGAAAGCGCATGTAGTCGATGTGCTGTTCGAGGTAGTTCGCATCCAGCAGAGCGTGAGGCTCTAAAAACGCGCCATGCTCAAAAAAATGCTTGAGCACGCGTCTGGTGTTCTGCACGCGACTGACGTTCCCGCGGATTGTCGCACCATCCCCTATGCCGTTATTGCGCAAGTCCTCGATGAAATAGAGTCCGCCGCTTCTCAACAGTTTGAAAAAGAAGCTCAACGACACCTGTTGATGGTCAGGGCGATGGCTGCCATCGTCGATGACGATGTCAAACTCAGCGACTCCACTGGCCTTAACAAAAGCTTCCAGGTCTTCAACTCTGCCCTGATCTGCGATGAAGACATTGATGCGATCGTTGTTCAAATATGAGCCGTCATTGATGTCAATACCGTAGATCATAGCGTTGGGAAAATAGTCATACCACATGCGCAACGATGCACCGCCGGCTGCATTTCGACCAGTTACGATCTGCGCCTTCCAGCGATCGCCCGTGACTCCCAGGCCGATCTCCAGGATGGTGAGCGCGGACAGCCTGTAGCGCTCCAGATAGGCTTCGTAGATGTCAGTATAGTTGTGTGCGCCCCATGTTCGGACAGGTCCAACTGTGCCTTTGTCGGTGCCGTACTGGTTGGCGAGTTCGGTCAATGATTTTGTCATATTCATAGCGAATGGCAAGGTAAGCGTTGTGCTGCAGTACAAGTTGGAAGTCCCCAGGCTCGCATTGGCATGCGACAGGTGCGTCAGGGGGGTCATAGTCCTGCAACAGACGCTGGGCATTGTAACCTTGGCGAAGGACAATGTCAAGAGATTTGAGCACAGTCTCCTCATCTGTGGTATAATCGACGCGGCCTGACCATTGGCGATGTGTTAACGTCAAGGTATCCATCATCATGCGCAAGCTTGATACGAACATCATTTTCTTTTCAATCCTCGCTGACCTGTTGGTCACCCTGATCGCCTTCTTTCTCGCTGTACAAGCGCGCTATTGGCTCCCATTCGGTGTGTCGTTGACTTGGGACGACGTGGCGCAACCGTGGCCGATCTATCTTCTGCTGGCGCTGCTGTGGGGGGTGACGTTTATTGTAGCGCAGGTCTATGATGCTCATCACAGTGAACGCGCCAAGGGCGAGGCTGAGGCGGTCATCTGGGCGGTGGGCGTCGCCAGCCTGGTGTTCGCTGGCGTGCTCTACCTGACCTTTCGTGAGGTTCCCCGACGGCTGTTCTTCTACTTTATCGTGGCCGATCTGACGCTGCTGATCGGCCTGCGCGCGATGCTGCGGGCGGCGTTGCGCTTCGCCGGCCGCGCGAAGCCAACGCCCCGGCGCGTCCTGATCGTCGGCGCCGGCTGGCTGGCGCGACAGGTGGCGGTCGGTGTGCGCGCCCAAAGCGCGGCGGGTCTCAGCTTGGTCGGCTGTGTGGACAACGATGTGAGCGTGCTCCATCCCGACGATTCGGTGGGACCTTGGCTGGGCCCAGTGCAGGACGCGCCTGGCCTAGTGCGGTCCAAGGAAGTCGACGAAGTGATCTTTGCCCTGCCGCTGCGCGCCGACGGCGCCATCGAATGGCTGGTGCGCGCCCTACAAGATTACCCCGTGCGTGTGCGTGTGGTGCCGGACTACCTGGATATGGCTATGAGTCGGGCCACAGTGGAGGACTTCAACGGATTGCCGCTAGTAGGCCTGCACGATCCGGCCATCAACGGCTTCGACCGCGCTATCAAACGCTGTTTTGACTTGGTGGCATCCTTGTTGATTTTGTTGATTATCTGGCCGATACTGGTGCTGGTGGCGCTGGTCATCAAGCTTGACAGCCCAGGTCCTGCGCTTTTCATCCAAGAACGGATCGGCGAAAACGGTCGGGCGTTCAGGATGTATAAATTTCGCTCCATGGTCGTAGACGCGGACAAGATGAGCAATTCATTGGCTGGGCTTGACCGCAACAGTGTGGTCATTCATAAGACACCCGATGATCCCCGTGTTACACGGGTGGGACGGTTTATCCGGCGCGCCAGCCTGGACGAGCTGCCGCAGTTTTTCAACGTCCTGCGTGGGGAGATGAGTCTGGTGGGCCCGCGGCCGGAGCTGCCGTGGCTGGTGGAAAACTACGAGCTGTGGCAGCGGCGCCGCTTCGCTGTGCCGCCGGGCATCACTGGCTGGTGGCAGATCAACGGTCGCAGCGACCGGCTGATGCATATGCACACCGAGGACGACCTGTACTACATCCAGAACTATTCGCCGTTGCTGGATCTGCACATCCTGTGGCGCACCATTGGGGTTGTATTGCGCGGCAATGGGGCCTATTAGCCGCAAAAGGGGCGATTTGGCCCATAATACCCCGAAAGTGGTATTGATTTTGCACCCTTTTCCGTGGTATGCTGCTCTCAGAAAGCTGGCAAAGGCTATACGCGCCTAACGATGTACAGAGCGCGCTCGCCGAAATCCGAAAGGAGTATGTTTTACGATGAAGAAACTAGCTACACTGTTGGGCTTGATCCTGGTGCTGGCGCTGACGGTCAGTCCCGTACTGGCTGATCCCGATGTCGATCCCGATCCAGGTCGGGGCAACACCGACGTGGTAGTCATGAATATGGGCACCACAGCCACCGACGCCACCGCGATCTATTACAACGCGAACGGCATCCCCGAGCACAACGCCCCCACAAACCTCGCCGCCCGAGGCTCCTATCGCTTTGCCGCCAACGCGGCCGCGCCGCTGGGTGACAACTGGCGCGGTTCGATGGTGGTTCAGTCGGCCGGCGAAGTGGCCGCTGTGGCCGAACTCCTATGGAACAACGGCAACTCGGCTGACGGTACGACCGCGGATGCCTACACGGGCTTTTCGACTGGTTCTACTACGATGTATGTCCCCTTTGCGGTGTATTCAGTGAACGCCCAGTTCACCCAGTTTGCCGTACAGAACACTGAAAGCAGCCAAGCTAACATTCGTCTGACCTTCATCAACCGCAATGGCGTCACCGATCTCCAAGTCAACGACACGATCGCGGCCCTGGGTTCGAAGAACTTCGACATCCGCAGCTATAACCAACTTCAGAGCAGCTCCTACTGGCAGAGCAACTGCGCGGCCGGCAACTGCTCTTGGACTGGTGCGGTTAAGATCGAATCTACCAACAGCAAGAAGATAACAGTAGCTGCCACCAACCATTGGATGCAATACGCAGCTGCTTATACCGGGGCAGCCAGCGGCGGTACCACCAGCTATGTCTCCTCCGTTGAGCGTCGCTGCAGCAACTGTGCCTGGAATCCAGGTGGCGGACAAACAGGCTTCTGGCAAGGTTTCTCGGTGGTCATTGCTCAGTGCCTCTCAACTTCCACCCCATGCCAAGTGCGCATCAGGTTCATCGGCCAGACCGGCACAATGGGTAATCTGACCTTAAACAAGACCATCAACCCGGGTGCGGCGCTCGGCGCGAACACACGTGCAGGCGGCGACTGGTCCGCCTCGGAATTCAACGTGTTGCGCAACAGCAGTGATCCTACTGGTCAGGCTTTCTGGGCCGGTTCGGCTGAGATCAGCACGACCAATGGCACCGACATCGCTGTGGTCAACTACAGCGTCCGTCCGGACGTCAACGTCGCTGCGGGAAACAGCGGCGCAGGTCAGGCCAGTGCCGGGAGGCAGACGTTTGTCCCCGCTGTCTACAAGGTTGGCACCTGCGACGGTGGCTTCAACTGGCAGAAGCTCTCGATCATTCGTATCCAGAACCCCACCGCTACCAACGCGTCGAACGTGAGCATTGTGTACTACAACCGCAATGGCACCGTGGCCTTTCAGGAACCAGGCCTCAACATTCCAGGTGGTCAGTCGCTGTCGCGCAATACCCGCACCAACTGCAGTTCGCTGAGTGCTCTGGGCAACAATTGGGAAGGCAGCATATTTGTGTCATCCGACCAGCCTCTCGTGGCCGTAGCCGAGACCTACTTCAACCCCTTTGGCAGTGTAAGCGGGCCCAATTGGGCTGCCGGTTACAACGCTTATAGTGTTTCACCCTGATACAACTTCTTCCTGTCTTGTATCACAGCAACGGGCTTCTAGAGTTTCTGGGAGCCCGTTTTTCTATCGTAGACGCACTGAACACATGTCGAGATCGGTGTCTTATCTTTCGCGAAGCCGTTCATTCCATAAAGTGAATTGGGGTGTGTTCAAGACGTATCATTTCAAAAAACCGGGGTCGAGACTTCCGAAGTCTGCGCAGGTTTGTTCAAAACGAGCTCACAGTCCATAAGACTTCGGAAGTCTTCGCCAATCTATTGAGATGATACTTCAAAACCGGTTGAAACGTACCGAAGGGGCGGGGCCATCCCCCCTACACCAACCCATTTTGAATACGCCCATCTCAATGGTGATTTGCCGTGTCCGACAAGTTGTCCGATGCAAGAATCCTATCACGATGGCTGACCGCTATCGGCTTGCTGGTCCTGACGTTGGCGCTGACATACTCTCCCGGTGCAGCCCAATACGACGTCGTCTACGTCATGACCTTCGATGGCCCGGTCAACCCGCTGCTGCTTTCCTATCTTGAGCGCGGCATCCAGCAGGCCAGCGACCGCAATGCACAGGCTATCATCCTGCGGCTGGACACCCCCGGCGGCCAGGTGGATCTGACCCAGGACATCGTCAAGATGATGCGGGCTTCGCCGACGCCGATCATCGTCTATGTCTGGCCCACCGGCGCCATGGCCGGCTCGGCCGGCACGTTCATCACCCTGGCCGGCCACGCGGCCGCCATGACCCCAGGCAGCAGCATCGGCGCCGCCAGTCCGGTGGGCGGGGGAGGGGAAGAGCTGGGCGAGACCATCCAGCAGAAGCTCACCAACATCCTGACCGCCGACATCGAGAACCTGGCCGCCCGGCGCGGGGAGCAGGCGGTGGAATGGGCCAAGAACGCGGTGATCCAGGCCGAGGCAGCCACGGCCGAGCAGGCATTGGCGCTCAACGTCGTAGACGCGGTGGCCGTCGATCTGGACGACCTGCTGCGCCAGCTCGATGGTTTCACGGTCGAGGTGCAAGGAAAAACGCGCACGTTGGATCTGATCGGCGCCTCGACGGTGGATGTGGCCATGACGAACATCGAGCAATTCCTCAACACCGTGGTCAACGCCATCGCCATCCCCGGCATCGCCGTTCTTCTCATCGTCTTGGGCGTGCAGGCCATCATCGGTGAATTTTCGCAGCCGGGCGGCTATGTGGCGGGGATTGCAGGCGCCATCGCCCTGCTGCTGGGACTGTTCGCTCTCGGCATTCTCAACGCCAACTGGGTAGGTCTGGTCTTCATCGGCCTGGCTTTTTTGCTGTTCATGCTCGAGCTTTTCACCGGCGCCAGCGGCGCGTTGACGCTGGGGGGCATCGTCACGTTGGTCATGGGATCGGTGATTCTGTTCCGCGGCGTAGGCGTCGCCGTTCCCTCGGGCGCTATCGCCGGGGTGACGGTGACCACG
>JAJTXO010000840.1 GCA_021463315.1 Caldilineales bacterium
CTCATGCCGGGCGCCCGCAGGGTGATGATGGTGACGATCACGTTCAGCGAGCCGAGGATCGAGGACAGGCCGATGAAGAAGACGCCCAGGAAGAAGTATTGGACGCCCAGCGGCGCGTGCGCGCTCAACGGCGGGTAGCCGGTCCAGCCTGTGTTCCAGCCGCCGATGAACATGGCGGTGCAGAGCAGAATCGCGCCCGGCACGTTGATCCAGTAGGCGAAGGCGTTGAGCCGCGGGAAGGCCATATCGTTGGCGCCGATCATCAGCGGCGTCAGGTAGTTGAACATGCCGCCGATGCCCAGCAGGATGCCGCCGATCATGATCATGCCGTGGGCGCTGATCATGGTGTTGAACACGTCTGGCGGGACGAAGTTCAGCTCTGGCTGCGCCAACTGCAGGCGGAAGATCATGGCCAGCGTGCCGCCCACGCCCAGCAGCAGAATGCCGGTGATGGCGTACTGGACGCCGATCACCTTGTGGCTGTAGTCCACGCTGAAGTAGCGGACCCATTCGGGCGTGCCGGGGATGCGCGGCCCGTGCAGGAAGGGGGTCTCGATGCCGCGCGCCCACTTCAGCCAGTCGGACACCGCGCCTACGCCGATCATGAAGCCGATGGCGAAGAAGATGCCGCCGACCACCATGGCTGGCTCATAGGCGGCCAGGCCGGTCAGATTGGCGTTCCACTGCGGCGTCAGTCCCAGCAGCAGCCGGATGCCGATGACCAGGGAAAACCCAAACAGCCAGCCCAGAAGGCCTCCGAAGATACCTTGGACAAGTCCAAGCTTGAGTACTCGCATAAGAGTTCCTTCCTTAGTTTAGGTGAGACGCCGACCGCTCAGCAGCGCCAGACGGCCAGCATGGAATTATTGCAGCGTCTTGATGTACTCGATGATGGCCTGAACCTGCTGGTCAGACAGCACATCGGCGTAGTTCTGCGGCATGACCGCGGCATAGCCGGCCACGATCCGTTCCTGCGAGGCCAGGATCGAGGAGCGCAGGTATTCTTCGTCGGCAACGCCGGTGCTGCCGTCCGCGAACTCGCGCTGGGCGCCGTAGAGGCCCTTCCAGGTGGGGCCAACGCCGCCGGGGTCGCCGGTGACGTTGTGGCAGGCGATGCAGCCCTGGCTGGCGTGCAGCTCCTGGCCCAGCGCGGCCAGCCGCTCCGGCGAGAAGGCGGCCTTCTGCTCGACCACCCAGGCGTCGAAGTCGGTTTGATTGACGATGTTGACATCAGCCAGCATGTTGGTGTGGCCGGTGCCGCACAGCTCGTTGCAGCGCACCTTGTACGCTCCCTCGACGTTGGGCGTGACGCGCAGTTGCGTTGGCACGCCCGGCACCAGGTCCTGCTTCACACGGAATTCAACCACATAGAAGCTGTGGATGACATCCTGGTCCAGCGACTTCAATTTGAAGAGCACCGGCTGCCCCACCGGCAGGTTGAGGGTGGTAGCCTTCTCCACGCCCAGGTCGGGATAGTCGAACTGCCAGCCGAAGCTAAACGCGGTCACGTTGACCGTCATCTCGTCCTCTTGGGCGGCGGTGACATCTTTCAGGGTCACCGCGCCGATCACACCGAAGGCCAGCACGATGATCAACGGCAGCACGGTCCAAACGATCTCCAGCTTGGTGTTGCCTTCGAAGTGATCGCCGTCCCCATCTTCGCCCGGCTTGCGGCGAAAAACGAAGAGGCTATACAGCATGAAGACCATGACCAGGGCAAAGAGGAAGCCGATGACGACCAGATGCAGGTCGTACAGCCAGTCCACCGTGAGCGCCTGCGTGCTGGCTCGGGGGAACTTGGGCATAGCTCGCAGACCGATGGTCGAGATGATAGCCACGACCGCCACCAGCAAGGACACGATGATGAAGTGCCTTCTGTAGCTGCGCTTGGGTGTTCCTTGGTCCATTCGCTCCATTACTCCCTTAGAATTAGGGTATCATCTCAATAGAGGGGGAAGACTTCCGAAGTCTTATGGACTGTGAGCTCGTTTTGAACAAACCTGCGCAGACTTCGGAAGTCTCGACCCCGG